>CBHCMH010000030.1:0-10589 GCA_965974445.1 uncultured Rhizorhapis sp. | reverse complement strand
CATGGTGGCGCGCATCCCCACGCCCCGGCTGGTCGAGGACAAGCCCGCAAATGTCGGGATAGGCCGGCGCGCCCTGCAGGCGGTTCTGGGTGACAGCGCCAAAGGACTTGGCGCGCAGATACGGCTGGGCGTGACGGTGGAAAGCCTGTCGGATGACGGGGAAAAGGTTCATGTGGCCTTTTCCGACGGAGCGCGCGACAGCTTTGACCTGGTGGTCGGCGCGGATGGCGTCTATTCGCAGATTCGCGACCTCATATTGCCGGATGCCGAGCGTCCTGTTTTCACCGGTCAGGCCGTGTGGCGCTATAACCTGCCGCGCCCGGTCGATCTGGACGCATTGCAGGCCTATAATGGTCCCATAGGGATTGGCCTGGTGCCGCTCGGGCCGAACCTCATGTACATCTACGTCACCACGGCGGAACCGGGCAATCCGCGTTACCCGCGCGAAGGGCTGGCGGCGGCGATGCGCGGTAAGCTCGCGGGGTGTGCGCCTGCGATCCGCGCCCTGGCCGAACAGATCACCGACGATGGCGGCGTTGTGTATCGCCCGCTGGAAGGCATGATGGTGCACGGCCCGTGGAGCAAGGGACGCGTCGGCTTGCTGGGCGATGCCGTCCACGCGACGACACCCCATCTGGGGCAGGGCGCAGGCATGGCGATCGAGGACGCGATCGTCCTCGCCCAAGAGCTGGAGAAGCACGACGATGTCGAGGCCGCTTTGAAGGCCTATCGCGAACGGCGATATGAACGCTGCCGCTACATTGTCGAGAGCAGTCTCGCCATTTGCTACGGCCAGCTGGGCAAAGGGCCGCCAGTGGATAACCAAAAGGCGACGGCCGACATGTTCGACGTCGTATCGCAACCCATTTGAAGTCATTCATTCAGCAAGGAAGCCAGCCATGAGCCGCGTCACCGAAATTCGTTATGTGGGCTACGGCGTTGCCGACCTGGAGGCCGAGCAGTGCTATTATGGCGAGGTCTTCGGGCTTGACCCGGTGCCTTCGGACGATGGCATGGCCTGGTTCAAGGCGCCCGGTCATGCCGAGCATCATGTCGTGCGGCTGAGGCAGGCCGATGAGAACCGCGTCGATGTCATCGCTCTTGCCGCCGGCAGCCGCGCCGATGTCGATGCGCTATGCGGCAAGGTGACGGCGGCGGCCGCAAAAATCATTCATGAGCCTCGCGATCTTGCGACTCCCGGAGGCGGCTACGGCTTTCGCTTCTTCTCGCCCGACGGTCTTCAGTTCGAGATTTCGAGCGATGTGGCAACAGGCCCGGCGCGCGAGCTCACGCGCTGGGAAGGGTTACCGGTCAAGATCAGCCATATCGTGCTGCATTCGCCGGACCATCCGGCGCTGGTCAAATTCTTCACCGATGTGCTGGGCTTCAAAATTTCCGACTGGCTGGGCGATTTCATGTGTTTCCTGCGCTGCAATTCGGCGCACCACCGCATCGCCATTCTTCCGGGGCCGCCATGTCTTAACCATGTGGCCTATGATATGCTCTCGATCGACGACATGATGCGCGGCGCGCACCGGTTGAAGCTGAAGAACGTCAATATGGGCTGGGGGCCTGGCCGGCATACGGCCGGCAACAACACATTCAGCTATTTCGTGACGCCGTGCGGCTTTGTCACCGAATATACATCGGAACTGGAAGAGGTGGATTTCGAGACTCGCGAACCGACCGTCTACACGCCCGCGCCGATGGTCATGGACCAATGGGGGATCGGCACCGGCGGGCCGCAGACCCTGCCGCATCCTACGCCCAATCCGGGGCTGTTCGTGGCGGTGGAGGCCTGATCGCATGGCTCTGTTCGAATATTTCCCCAACTATATCTGGAACCTGTCGGTCGCTATCGCGATGGAGAGTGGCGGCCAGATCGGCGAGATCGTGGACATGTGCCAGCCGATCCGGGACGCGGCCGCGAGCGGCGCGGATGCGGGCACGCCGCAATTCATGGCGCAATGGGCGGCGATGGGCGACAAGCTGATTGACCTGGCCGCCGAGGATGAGGCGAAGGGACGGGCCTTTTCGGCATCGAACAAGCTGGAACGCGCCGCGCTCTACCTCCTGAATGCGGAGCGGATGCAGGGGCATGGTCATCCGGGACGCCAGGCCACCTATGCGAAGGCGCGGGACACCTTCGACCGCTCGACGGTTCTGGGCAAGATCAACCGCGAACGGGTGGAAATTCCTCTCAACAAGGGCGTGATGCCTGCGCTCTACACCCGCGCGCCGGGGGAGGGGCCGCATCCGGTCGTCGTCTATTGCAACGGCCTCGATAGCTGCAAGGAGCTGCTCTATTGGTCGCGGTTGCCGGAGGCGCTGGCGCGGCGTGGGATTTCAACGCTCTGCATCGATCAGCCGGGCAGCGGTGAGGCGCTTCGCCTGCAGAACCTGCCCATCGACCCGCATAGCGAAAGCTGGGCGTCGAAAGCGGTGGACTGGCTCGAACTGCAGCCGGACATCGACCCGAAGCGCATCGGCATGACCGGGATTTCGCTAGGCGGCCACTTTGCCCCGCGCGCGGTCGCCTATGAGCCGCGCTTCGCCTCCGGCGCGGTCTGGGGCGCCAATCACAATTGGCGTGAGGTTCAGGACAAGCGGCTGAAACGCGAGGGCGAAAACCCGGTGCCGCATTATTGGGCGCATGTCATGTGGGCATTCGGCGCGAAGGACATGGACGAGTTTCTGGAAAAATCCCAGGGCATGAACCTCAACGGTCATATGGACCGCATCAAGGTGCCCTTCCTCGTCACCCATGGCGCGCAAGACCGGCAGATCAGCGTCAGCTATGCCGACGATCTCTATGAGCAGCTCGTGAACTCCCCCCGGCGCGAGAAGGTGATCTTCACCGCGCGCGAGGGCGGGGTGGAGCATGTCGGCGCGGACAATATGAGCTATGGCCGTGATTGCATTGCCGACTGGTTTGCCGAAACGCTGGGAGGTCATACGGCATGACGCGCCGCTTCGTCGATCTGTCGATCACATTGTGCAATGAGGTGGTGAGCGATCCGCCGTTCCTGCGACCGGAGATCACCTACCAGAAGCATGGCGAAACATTGCTGGTGTTTGGTTTTTTCTTTCCGGGCGTGACGGCAGAGAAAACGCCGGGGGGCGAGGGTTTTGCGGCGGTGGAATCAGTCAAGCTGACCACCCATAACGGCACCCATCTTGATGCGCCCTGGCATTTCCATCCGACGCAGGACGGCGGCAAACCGGCCCTGACCATCGACGAGGTGCCGTTGGAATGGTGTTTCCAGCCAGGGGTCAAGCTGGACTTTCGTCACTTTCCCGACGGTTATGTGGTCACGGCGGCGGATGTGGAGGCGGAGCTCAAGCGCATCGGACATGAGCTGAAGCCGCTGGAAATCGTGATGGTCAACACGGCTGCGGGCAAGGCGCTGGGCAATCCGGACTTCGTCAACATCGGCTGCGGCATGGGCTATGAGGCCACCATCTACCTGACCAGCCGGGGCGTGCGGGTGACAGGGACCGACGCATGGTCGTGGGACGCGCCCTTCGTCCACACGGCGGAAAAGGTGAAGGAAACCGGCGATACCTCGCTGATCTGGGAAGGGCACAAGGCGGGCCGCGACATCGGCTATTGCCACCTTGAAAAGCTGCACAATCTGGAGGTGTTGCCACCCGATGGCTTCACCGTCAGCTGCTTCCCGCACAAGATCAAGGGCGCCTCGGCCGGCTGGACCCGCGCCGTCGCCATTTTCGAGGAGTGAAGGCCATGGCCGAGTATCTGCTCAACGTCTGGTACATGGCTGGATGGAGCGAGGAACTTGGTCCCGGCCAGGTGATCAGCCGCCGCATCCGTGACCGCCGGATTGCCTTGTACCGGACCGAAGCGGGGACCGTGAATGCAGTGGCGGACCGGTGTCCCCATCGCTTCGCACCATTGAGCCTGGGAGAGGTGCACGGCGACGCGCTGGTTTGCCCCTATCACGGCCTGACCTTCAATGGATCGGGCGGCTGCGTCCGCAACCCCTTTTCGGAGAATATTCCGGCCGCCGCCCGCATCGACGCCTGGCTGTGCGCCGAACGCCATGGCGCGATCTGGCTATGGGGTGGCGAGCCGCAATCCGCCGATCCCGCGATGATACCGGACCTTGGCCTGGTCGAGGACAGCGACACCGTGCGCGTCGTGCGCGGCTATACGCTGCTGGAGGCGCCCTATGAGTTCGGCACCGACAATCTGATGGACCTTTCGCATATCGAGTTCGTGCACAAGGGCTCCTTTGCCGGGGGTGGCGTCATATTTGCCGGCCGTCACGAGGTGGTCGACGAAGGCGACACGCTGCGATCCAACTGGTGGATGCCCGGCGTGCCCGCCCCGAGCCACACGGTGGGCATCTATCCCCCTGACATGATTACGGACCACTGGCTGGAGATGCGCTGGAACGCGCCCGCGACGATGCTGCTGGAGATCGGCTCCTGTCCGTCGGGCGGACTGCGCGAGAAGGGGGTGGTCGCGTACCAGGCGCATGTGCTGACGCCTGCGAGCGCGACGACGGCGCATTATTTTTGGGCCTCCGCGCGCACGCATGATCTGGACTCGCCGGAGACGGATGCGTTTCTCAAGGCGCTTTTCGCACAGGCATTTGATGAGGAGGACAAGCCGATCATCAAGGCCGCCTACGAGAATCTGGAGGGTGAGGATTTCTGGACGGCAAAGCCGCTTTCGCTGGGCATAGACTCCGGCGGGACGCGGGCGCGCCGGAAGCTGCAAATGATGATCAAGGGGGAACAGTCCGCATGAGGGTTGCAACGCGGGCCAACGGTCAGGCGGATGGCGAACTTGTGGTGATATCATCCGGTGGCGACCGCCTGCTGACGGTTGGCGGGCGCTTAGCGAGCCTCATTGCGGCGATGGAGCATTGGGGGGAGGCCGAACGGGCGATGCGGGGGCTGGCGGCCCGGCTGGAAGCGGGGGAGGGAGAGGCGGTGGATCCCGCAGCGCTGCTGGCTCCCTTGCCGCGTTCCTGGCAATGGCTCGATGGATCGGCATTTCCGCAGCATGGCGAGCTTATGCAGCGCGCCTTCGACCTGCCGCCGATCGAGACTGACCGGCCGCTGATGTATCAGGGCCTGTCCGACCGCTTCCTGCCGGGCCACGCCGATGTGCCCTTGCCCAGCGAGGCGGATGGCATCGATTTCGAGGGCGAGTTCGGCGTCATCATCGATGCGGTGCCGATGGGCACCACCGCGCAGGAGGCGATGAAGCATATAAAGCTCGTTATCCTCATCAATGACTGGTCGCTGCGGGCCATCGCGCCTGTCGAGATGAAGACCGGCTTTGGCTGGGTACAGGCCAAGCCCGCCTGTTCCGCCGCTCCCTTTGCCGTCACGCCCGATGCGCTTGGCGATGCGTGGAGGGACGGGAGGGTGCACCTGCCGCTGGAGGTCCATGTCAACGGCCAGTGGTTCGGCAATCCCGACGGGGGCGAGATGGCCTTCGGCTTCCATGATCTTGTCGCCCATGCGGCCCGCACCCGCGATCTCGTTGCGGGGACCATCATTGGTTCGGGGACCGTGTCCAATGCCAGTTATGACAGGGTTGGTTCGGCCTGCATTTCCGAACGCCGCGCCATTGAAATGATCGCTTCTGGCGCCCCTGCGACGTCTTTCCTGCGGTTCGGCGATCGCGTGCAGATGCAGGCGGCCGGCGACCATTTTGGGGCGGTCGACCAGAAAGTGGTGCGCGCGCCGGGGGCGGATCGGCGTGGCTAGATCATTTTCAGGATGACCGTGGAGGGTCATCCTGAAAATGGTAAGGGTTATTTGCGAGAGCCTCTTCTAACCGAATGATCGTTTCACGGTCATTAAGTCGCCAATCGCCACTATTCTTCAAGCAGACCAAGCCTCTCCCTCAAGCCGAAGGGCGTATGCGGCGTATCGAGGCCTATGCCTGTGGCGAGAGACCTGCGGCCATGATGCCCGCGAGGACGGCCTTTTCATCATTGTCGGACAGGTCGCCGGAAATGCCGACGGCGCCGATCGGCTGGTTATCGGCATCGACGACGATGACGCCGCCCGCTGCAGGGATCACGCCACCTGTCGAAATCGGACCCAATGAGGCGACGAAGGTCGGGCGTTCGGCCGCCATGTCCGCGATCTTGCGGGAAGAAATCCCCAGCATCAGCGCGCCGCTGACCTTGCCGAGCGCCACTTGGAAACGCCCGGTCGATGCCCCGTCCTGCCGCTGATAGGCGATGACATGGCCGCCGGCGTCCACGACCACCGCTGCGAGCGGCTTGTACCCGGCTTCGGCGGCATGGGCGAAGGCGGAAGCGATGATGCTGTTGGCTTGATCGAGCGTAATGCGGGTCATGGTGTTGTCCTTTTCTGGAGATGTTTGAGGGACGATGGGGCCGGCCCTCCGCTTGCCCAATCCACAAGTTCTATCGTGTGCGCAATGGGGGTCGCCGCCCGTTGGCCGATCTGCATCGCGCAACCGATATTGCCGGTCGCGATGACGTCGGCCTCGAGCCGGTCGAGATTGGCGGCTTTTCGCTCACCGAGCTGGCCCGCGATGTCGGGCTGGAGGATATTATAGGTGCCCGCCGACCCGCAGCATAGATGCGCTTCGGCCGGACTGCGGACGGCAAAGCCCGCACGGGTTAGCAGCTGCTTGGGTGCTTCCGTCACCTTCTGGCCATGCTGAAGCGAACAGGCTGCATGATAGGCGACGACAAGGCCATGCCCATCGCCAGCCGGCATGTCGACCGTGACCAGGAATTCGGAAATGTCCTTGGCGATGGCCGACACGCGCTGCGCCTTTTCGGCATAGACGGGGTCGTTCCGCAGCATGAAGCCATAGTCCTTGATCGTCGTGCCGCATCCCGAAGCCGTGATGAGGATCGCGTCGAGACCGGCGCCGTCCATTTCGCGCATCCAGGCGTCGACATTGCGCCTGGCGGCGGAGAGGCTTGCCTCTTCCCGCCCCATATGGTGGACGAGCGCACCGCAGCAGCCCTCCCCGTGAGGAACCGCGATGTCGAAGCCAGCGCGGTCCAGCACACGGATGGCGGCGGCGCGAAATTCGGGTCGAAGCACGGGTTCCGCGCATCCCTGCAACAGCGCAACGCGGCCCCGCCGGATGGCAGAGAGACGCTGCGGATCGGGAATTTTCGCGGCAATCCGGGCGGGCGCCAGTTTCAGCATCGCGGCGAGCGGGCGCAGAGCCGGCCATTTCTCGAACAGGGGCGCGACAGGCCGTGCGAGCCTCGCCAGCCGCAGCGCAAGACGGAAACGTGCAGGATGGGGCAATGTCCACGCGAGCAGCGCGCGGAACAACCGATCCTGAAACGGCCGCTTGTACCGGTCATGGATGTAGGCGCGGGCATGATCCACCAGATGCATGTAATTCACGCCCGACGGGCAGGTGGTCATGCAGGAAAGGCAGGAGAGGCAGCGGTCGATATGTTTGACGATTTCTTGCGTCGGCTGCGCCTGCTTCTCCAACATGTCCTTCATCAGGTAGATCCGGCCGCGCGGACTATCCAGTTCATCGCCCAGCAGGACGTAGGTCGGACAGGTGGCGGTGCAGAAGCCGCAATGGACGCATTTGCGGATGACCGCTTCGGATGCCTGCATTGCCGGGTCGGCCAGCGCCGCTTCGGAAAAATTGGTCTGCATCTAGAACCGCCCTGTTTCGAACACGCCGTTCGGATCGAAAGCGCGGCGCACCCGCGTTTCAAGCGCCGCGACGGCTGGCGCGACGGGATGAAAGGCAGCGATCCGATCGCGCAAATCCGTTGAGCCGCGCACCAGCATGGCATGGCCACCCACGCGCGCCGCCGCATCGCGGATGATGGCCGGATCGCCATCCACGGCTGCCCAGATCAGGCCGCCGCCCCAGTCCAGCATCCATTTCGCGCCCAGCGGCTCGATCGCCGCGACAATGGCTGCTCCTTCGCGTGGCGCCACGTTGATCCGCCAAAGGGGAGCATCGCCTGCCAGCGGCCTCAGTGTCCTGAGTTCGGACCAGAGATGATCCGCCACATCGCCCTCCAGCTGCGGCAGATCCCCGACGTCGGAAAAGAGCGCGTCCAGCATGGCGCACCGTGACGTCACGGAAGGCCCGAATCCCTCGACCTTCAACAAGGTGAGCGACGCGCCGCCTTGGGCCTGCCCTGGAATATGCGCCGCGGCCGAGACATCGGCCTGCGAGCCGAGCGCGCGCGACATCAGGCGTATGGCATCGGCGGCGGCGAGGCCTTCCATGGCTTTCGTCACGGAAAGGCGGGGCCGCGGCAGCACTTTCAGCGTCACTTCGGTCAAGGCGACAAGACGCCCCCAACTGCCACTGACCAGCTTGGAAAGGTCGTAGCCGGTCACATTCTTGACCACCTTCGCCCCGGCGATGAATGTTTCTCCCCGACCGGAAACTGCGCGGAAGCCAAGCAGATGGTCCCGGGCGCTGCCCTGGGACACGCGTTGCGATCCCGCAATGCCGGCGGCGACGACGCCCCCGATGGTGCTGGCGCCTGCGGGCCGGCCAAAGACAGGCCCGTAATCGAAAGGAGCGAAGGGCAGTTTCTGTTCGCGGCTGGCGACCAGCGCCTCCACCTCGGCGAGCGGAGTGCCCGCCCCGACGGTAAGGACCAGCTCCGCCGGATCATAGTCCACGATGCCGGAAAAACCGCGCATGTCCAGGCAGCGGGCATTTTCTATATGCCGGCCAATGCCGGACTTGGTCGCGCCGCCGGTGATCGCCAGCCTTTTCCCGTCGCCTATTGCCTGGGCAATCGCGTCGCACAGTTCGGCCTCGGACCGAGGCATGAGGTTGTTGCTCATCGAAACCCTATCAGAAGCGCGGCAGGTCGGGGAAAGGAAGCTGGCCATGATGCACATGCATCCGGCCGAGTTCCGCGCAGCGATGCAATGTCGGAAATACCTTGCCAGGGTTGAGCAGCAGATCAGGATCGAAGGCGCATTTGACCCGTTGCTGGTGGGCGAGGTCGATTTCCGAATACATTTCCGGCATCAGATCGCGCTTTTCGACGCCCACGCCATGCTCGCCGGTGAGCACGCCGCCCACCTCCACGCACAGCCGCAATATGTCGTTGCCGAACGCTTCGGCCCGGTCCAACTCTCCCTCCTTGTTGGCGTCGTAGAGGATGAGCGGGTGCAGATTGCCGTCGCCGGCATGAAATACATTGGCGACGCCCAGTCCATAATGGTCTGACAGCTGCCGCATGCGTTGCAGCACTTCGGGCAGTCGACGCCGGGGGATGGTCCCGTCCATGCAATAATAATCGGGCGCCAGCCGACCGACGGCGGGAAAGGCCGCCTTTCGGCCGGCCCAAAAGGCCATCCTTTCGCTTTCGTCCTGTGAAATCCGGCACGATACCGCGCCATTTTCATTGGCGATGCGCTCCACCTCGCCGATCAGGTGGTCGCATTCGGCGGCCGGGCCGTCCAGTTCGACGATCAGCAAGGCTTCGACGTCGAGCGGATATCGGACCTGCACGAAGGCTTCGGCGGCGTGGATGGCGGGCTTGTCCATCATCTCCATGCCAGCGGGAATGATGCCCTCGGCGATCACGTCTGCCACGCACTGTCCCGCGCCTTCGACGGTCGAAAAGCCGATCAGAAGCGCGCGCGCGGTCTGCGGCTTGGGAAGGATCCGCACCGTCACTTCGGTAACGACACCCAGGAGGCCCTCGGACCCCACGACGACGCCCAGCAGATCAAGGCCCGCCGGATCCAGTTGCCGGCCACCCAGTCGGACGATCTCGCCATCCATCAGTACCAGTTCGACGCCCAGGACGTTGTTGGTGGTCAGCCCATATTTCAGGCAGTGCACGCCACCCGAATTTTCCGCGACATTGCCGCCGATCGAACAGGCGATCTGGCTGGAGGGATCGGGCGCGTAATAAAAGCCGCGCTCCTCCACGGCCTGGGTGATGGCGAGATTGGTCACGCCCGGCTGCACGACGGCAATCCGGTTCTCATAATCGATGTCGATCACCCGCTTGAACTTGCCGAGGCCAAGCAGGACTGCGTCAGCCAGCGGCAGCGCCCCGCCCGACAGCGACGTGCCCGATCCGCGCGGCACCACCTTCACCCCCTGCGCATGGCACCAGGCGAGTATCCGGGACACTTGCTGCGTCGTTTCGGGAAGGACGACGAGCAGGGGCGGCTGGCGATAGGCGGTCAGCCCGTCCGATTCATAGGGGCGCAACCCGTCCGGGTCTTCGATCACGCCCTCCCCGGGGACGATCGCGCGAAGCGCCGCCGCGATCTCCGCACGTCTGGCGATCATATCTTGGTCCGGGGCGGGCATTTTGAGCGACATCGCAAATCCTTCTAATCGAGCGTTAGAGGATGCGCCATTGCTGTTTCGACATGCAAATGGACGATGCCGCCATGTGAAGCCGTGCCACAAGATGCTTTGGCAACCAAGGAAGGTGCTATCATCGAAATGCCGGGTTCCATGGACGGGTTTGCTCTCTCGGCGTGGATTAGGAAGAACCGTCCTGACTTGGACGTGATTTTGAGCGGCAGCCTTCTACGTGCGGCGAATGCGGCGTCCACAAACTGCACAAGCTCGCCGTGAAAGTCCCCGA
>CBHCMH010000029.1:0-10662 GCA_965974445.1 uncultured Rhizorhapis sp. | reverse complement strand
GCGGCCATCGGCCGCTTTCTGGCGCGCCATGACCGTTCCGGCGTTCCGCTCTACCTCTGGTATGCGCCGGGAGAAGAGGCGCAGATCCTGCCGCAGATCTTGACGCCTTCGCTGCTTGCCGGACTTCCCCGGTGAAAATGCGCGCGGACCAGATGCTGGTCGATCGCGGCCTCGCCGAAAGCCGCGCCCGCGCGCAGGCGATGATCCTCGCGGGCCTCGTTTATTCCGGCGACCGGAAGGTAGAGAAGGCGGGGCAGCAATTGCCGAGCGATGCGCCGCTGGTGCTGAAGGGCCGCGATCATCCCTGGGTTTCGCGCGGCGGGATCAAGCTGGCCCATGCCATTGACCATTTTGGCTGGGATGTCAGCGGCGCGATCGCCATGGACGTCGGCAGTTCGACTGGCGGCTTTACCGATGTGCTGCTGACAACGGGCGCGGCGCGCGTCTATGCCATCGACAGCGGCACCAACCAGCTCGCCTGGAAACTGCGGCAGGACCCGCGAGTCATCGTCCATGAACAGACCAGCGCGCGAATATTGACGCCGGACCATATTCCCGAACCCATTGGCCTTTTTGTGTGTGACGCCAGCTTCATTTCGCTTGCCAAGGTGCTGGAGCGGCCGCTCAGCTTTGCCGCGCCCGGCGCGCGCCTGATCGCGCTGATCAAGCCGCAGTTCGAGGCGGGGCGAGCGGAAGTCGGCAAGGGCGGCGTGGTTCGCGATCCCGCCGTGCATGTGCGGGTGTGCGATGAGGTTCGCAACTGGCTCGCCAACAGCGGTTGGAACGTCGTGGATATTGTTGAAAGCCCGATCAAGGGACCGGAAGGCAATGTCGAATTCCTGATCGCCGCCACGCGCCAGTAAGCCAATAGAGCCATTGCGAAACCTTTTTGTCTCAGTCATTCCAGTATAGAATGGCTGAGAAGCCAGCGGGGGCGACCAGGGCCATCGTGGGGAAGGGATTCGATGAATCAGATTGCATCCAGGGCACAGCTTCGCATGTCCTATCTGCGCTGGGCGCTGTTCACGGTTCCGCTGATCCTGTTGATCGGGATTGGATCGGGCCGGTTGGCCAATAGCGGCTACGGCAATCGGTGGTTCGATGCATTGGCAAAGCCGGACCTCATGCCGCCGGGCTGGGTCTTTGCCATGGTCTGGCCGATTCTCTACATTCTGTTGGGGCTTTCGGTCGCGATGATATTGCACGCGCGGGGTGCCCGGTGGCGGTGGCCCGCCATTGGGTTTTTCCTCGTCCTGCTGGTGCTGGTATTCGCCTGGCCACCCCTGTTTTTTGCGGCGCATAGGGTGACGGCGGGGCTCTTCCTGATGGCCGTGATCGGCGGCCTTGGCATCCTTACCACCCTGTTGTTCGCGGGAATTCGCGCGGCGGCGGCCTTGCTGATGCTGCCCTTTCTGCTGTGGATCGCCTTTGCGTCCTATCTGAATTATGAAATCCGCCGCCTCAATCCGAATGCGGAAACCCTTGTTGCGCCTGCTGTGCGTACCCAGATATAGGCGCACATCCATCACGCGCTTCGAGGCCGGACATGCAAACTGAGAACCGATTTTTTGACGATCTTGCCAAGCTGATCAACGGCGCGGCGGGCACCCTGGCCGGAATGACACGCGAGGCGGAGGCGGCAACGCGCGAGCGTGCCAAGGAATGGATTGGCGGGCTGGATTTCGTCAGCCGCGACGAATTTGAAGCGGTCAAGGAAATGGCGGCCAAGGCGCGGGAAGAGGCCGATGCCCTGAAGGCCAGACTTGACGCTTTGGAAACCAAGGCCGCCAGGAAATCGCCGGGGAATAAAGGCTGACGCCCGGCCTTTCCGGTTGCGCAGATCATTGGGCGGCTGAACTTATCCACAGCCTGTCCACAACTTCATGCGCAGATGACCCGGTTGGTCTGTGCATTGGATGCCGGGACTGCTACTGTGCCTCCATGCAGGAAGAAAGTAGATGATGGAAGGCGATGAATTTGAGGGCGGCCGGGATGAGGCTGCGCCCATCGATATGCTGGCGGCCTATTTCGAAGCTCATGGCTGGGCCTTCGAGCATGTCGGCGAGGATGAGATCGTCGCCACCACTCAGGGGAGCTGGGCCCAATATGAACTGCGCGCCATCTGGCGTGAACAGGATCAGGTGCTGCAACTGCTGGCGCTGCCGGATATCCGGGTGGCGGACGAAAAGCGGGCCGAGATCTATGAGACGCTGGGCCTCATCAACGAACAGCTTTGGCTCGGGCATTTCGAACTCTGGTCGAACAGCGGGCTGGTGCTGTTTCGCAATGGCGCCCTGCTTGGTTCAGGTGAAACGCTGAGCCTGGACCAGGCGCAAACACTGGTGGAGACTGCTCTGGACGAGTGCGAGCGCTTTTATCCGGTGTTTCAATTCGTCCTGTGGGGCGGAAAGAATCCGCGTGAGGCGATTGCCGCGTCGCTGATCGAAACGCGCGGCGAGGCCTGAACGGCAAAATGGCGGCTGAAATTTTTCCGGAAAGCCTGTTTCTGGCCGGTTGCGGGAACATGGCCGGACAGATGCTTTCGCGCTGGCTGGAATGCGGTTTGGAGCCGGCTCGGGTGCTGGTTTACCGGCCGAGCGGCCGGCCGGTGGCGGATGGCGTTCGCGTGGTCGATGCGTGGCCCGATAGCCTGCCGGACGGCACGGTCGTTCTGCTGGGCATGAAGCCCTATCAAATAGATGCGGTCGCGTCCGATCTGGCGGCTGTCGGCGGTAGCGATTTGCGGCTTGTTTCCATTCTTGCGGGGGTCAAGATGGCCGGCCTGCGGACCCATTTTCCCGGTGTTGCCGATATTGTCCGGGTCATGCCCAACACGCCGGTCGGCGTGGGGCAGGGCGTGTGCGCGCTTCATGCCGATGCGCCCACCAGCCCTGCCGCGCGGGCGCAGGCGGAGGCGCTGATGCGGCCGCTGGGGCTGGCGGAATGGATAGCGGATGAGGCGCAGTTCAATCTGGTGACGGCGCTGTCGGGCTGCGGTCCAGCCTATCTGTTCCGGTTCATCGACGCTTTGGCGGGCGCGGCCGCGCGGTTGGGCCTGCCGACCGACCAGGCGGAAAGACTGGCGCTGGCGACGGTGCGCGGCGCGTCCCCGCTCGCCGCGCCAGCCGATGTCTCCCCCACTATGCTTGCGGACCGGGTCGCCAGTCCGGGCGGCATGACGCGGGAGGGGATGAATGTGCTGGACCGGGATGACCGGCTGCTCGACCTTCTGACCGACACGCTGCGCGCGGCGCGTGACCGGGGAGAGGAAATGGCGCGGGCGGCGGAGGCTGGCGGGTAGGGTCTTAGCTTAGCCTACCTCCGTTCGTGTCGAGCGCAGTCGAGACACGCCGCGCCAAGTCCCCGTCCCTCGACTTCGCTCGGGACGAACGGCTCAATGCAAAGCGCTATGCCCCGCCGTCGGTATCCAGCGCGTATCCTGCCGAACGCACCGTCCGGATGATGTCCCGCGCGCCATTGACGTTGATCGCCTTGCGCAGGCGGCGGATGTGGACATCGACCGTGCGCAGTTCGATGTCGCTGTCCTGGCCCCAGACATTGTCGAGCAGCCGTTCGCGCGAAAAGACCCAGCCTGGATGCTCCAGGAAATGTTTCAGCAAGCGGAACTCGGTCGGTCCCAGCGGCACCGTGGCGCCGCTGCGGCGGACCTTGTGGCCCACCGTGTCCATCTCGATATCGGCGAAGCTCAGCGTTTCCCCCGCCAGCGCCGGGCGCACGCGGCGCAGCACCGCGCCGACGCGGGCGACCAGTTCGCGCGGGGAAAAGGGTTTGGTCACATAATCGTCCGCGCCGGTTTCCAGGCCGCGCACGCGGTCCTCTTCCTCGCCGCGCGCCGTCAGCATGATGATGGGCACGTTAGCGGTTTCGGTCATCCGGCGCAGGCGGCGGCAGACCTCTATGCCCGACAGGCTTTCCACCATCCAGTCGAGCAGCACGATGTCCGGGGCATCCTCCTGCGCGAGCAGCAAGGCCTCCTCGCCATCGACGGTGTGCCTGACCTCGAAATCTTCCCGCTTGAAATGCCAGATGAGCAGTTCCGCCAGCGCGGCGTCATCTTCGACCAGAAGCATTTTGGCTCTTGCCATATGGCTTATTCCTCGTGCGGCTCGGTGGGGTGTTCGCCGCGCTCGCGTTCGGGCAGGCGCTGGCCGGTCGCGGCGAAATAGACCATTTCGGCGACATTGGTGGCATGATCGCCGATCCGCTCGATATTCTTGGCGATGAAGAGAAGATGCGCGGATTCCGAAATGTGCCGCGGGTTTTCCATCATATAGGTGACGAGCGTGCGGAAGATGCTGTTGTAGAAATCGTCCACCACCTTGTCGCGGTTGCACACGGCGGCGGCGAGATCCGCATCGCGTGCGGCAAAGGCGTTCAGCACATCATGCACCATCTCGCCGGCAACCTGCGCCATGGCGGGGAGGAGAGTGGTCGGCTTGATGCTGCCGCTTTCAACAATCAGCGGCACCCGCTTGGCGATGTTCTTCGCGTAGTCGCCGATCCGCTCGACGACGCCGACGATCTTCAGCGCTGCCACCACTTCGCGCAAATCGTCCGCCATCGGCGCGCGCAGGGCGATGGTCTGCACGACCAGCTTTTCGATCTCCGTTTCCAGCTCGTCGATCTTCTTGTCATTTTCGACGACATGCGCCGCCAGCTCCAGATCCTTGCGGGTGAGCGCGGTGATGGATTCGGTGATCGCCGCTTCCGCGCGGCCGCCCATCTCCGAGATCAGGCCGCGCAGGCGGTCGATGTCTTCGTCAAAAGCCTTGACGGTGTGTTCATTGCCAAGAGCCATGGCCGTATTCCTTCTTCCCAACTCAGCCGTAACGGCCGGTGATATAGTCCTTCGTCCGTTCCTGGCGCGGATTGGTGAAGATGTCGGACGTTACGCCATATTCCACAAGTGTTCCCAAATGGAAAAAGGCGGTTCGTTGCGACACGCGGGCGGCCTGCTGCATATTGTGGGTGACGATAACGATGGCGTAATTGCCGCGCAGCTCGTGGATCAGTTCCTCGATCTTTGCGGTCGCGATCGGGTCGAGTGCCGAGCAGGGCTCATCCATCAGGATGACCTCCGGCTCCACCGCGATGGCGCGGCCGATGCACAGGCGCTGCTGCTGGCCGCCGGAAAGGGCGGTGCCGCTGTCATGCAGCCGGTCCTTCACCTCGTCCCACAGGCCCGCGCGGCGCAGGGACCGCTCGACCATGACGTCCATGTCCGCCTTCGACGCGGCAAGGCCATGAATGCGCGGTCCGTAGGCGATATTCTCGTAAATCGACTTGGGGAAGGGGTTGGGCTTCTGGAACACCATGCCGACGCGGGCGCGCAATTGCACCACGTCCATGCCGCTGGCGTAGATGTCCTCTCCATCCAGCGTGATTTCGCCGTCCACCCGCGCGCTGGCGACGGTGTCGTTCATGCGGTTCAATGTCCGCAGAAAGGTCGACTTGCCGCAGCCCGACGGGCCGATGAAGGCGGTGACATTCTCCATATCGACATCGATGGAGACATTATCGATCGCCTGCTTGTCACCGTAAAAGACGTTGACGTTGCGGGCCGTCATCTTCGGGCTCTGCACGGATGCCGCCATTTTGGGTTGGATCATGGTCATGGTTTTACCAGCGCTTTTCGAACTTGTTGCGGAGATAGATGGCGAGGCCGTTCATCGCGAGCAGGAAGACCAGCAGGACGATGATCGCGGCCGACGTCTTTTCGACAAAGCCTTTGCTGACCTCGTCGGACCAGAGGTAGATCTGGACCGGCAGCACCGTGGCAGGGTCGGTGATCCCGCCAGGCGGCGTGGCGATAAAGGCGCGCATGCCGATCATCAGCAGCGGCGCGGTTTCGCCCAGCGCGCGGGCCATGCCGATGATCGTACCGGTCAGGATGCCGGGCAGCGCCAATGGCAGGACATGGTGAAACACCACCTGTACCGGGGACGCCCCGACGCCGAGCGCGGCATCGCGGATCGACGGCGGCACTGCCTTGATCGCATTGCGCCCGGCAATCACGATGACCGGCATGGTCATCAGCGCCAGCGTCAGGCCGCCGACCAGCGCGGCCGAGCGCGGCAGATGGAGGGTGTTGAGAAAGATCGCCAGCCCCAGCAGGCCGAAGATGATCGAGGGTACCGCCGCCAGATTATTGATCGAAACTTCGATCAGGTCCGTCAGGCGGTTGCGGGGGGCATATTCCTCCAGATAGAGCGCGGCGAGCACGCCGACGGGGAAACTGAGGGCCAAAGTCACTAACATGGTCAGCAACGATCCCTTGAACGCGCCCCAAATGCCGACCTGAGTCGGGTCCGTTGCGTCGCTTTCCGTTAGGAAGCTGCTGTTGAACCCGGTGGAAACAAGGCCCTTTTCTTTCAACCGTGCATAGGCGGCTTCCGCTTGCGGGCTGCCCTCGCCCTTTGCGGCGCCGTCGATGTCGGTCGCGGCGGGGACTTCGATCACTGCCTGTTGCGTCAACAGCGTCGGATCAGCCTTGATCGCTTTCCGCAAGGCGAGCCAGCTGTTGGACGAAATGAGGCGTTCGCCGTCCGGTCCCAGCGCATCCCTGGCCGCCTGCGCCGTAACGGCGGGCAGGTTGGCGCTCGACAGGATCATGTCGGCGTTGCCGTCCTTCAGCATGGCGGGATCGACCATGACCGGCGCCGAGCGGAAATCGACCGGCAGGCCGATCGTCGTCTGCGTAAAGCCGCGCGCGCCGTTGCCGACCATGGTGACGAGCAGGAACGCCAGGAAGCCGCACGACAGCAGGATGGCGAACAGCCCCAGCAGCCGGAAGCGCCGCTCCGCCGCATAGCGTTGGCGGATGCGCTGCTGCATCTGCTGCGCCTTCCAGTCGGTGGGCGCGCGAGCCGCAGCGGCCAGTGGCATGGATCCCCCTTTGAGCGCCATGTCAGTCATAGGCCTCCCGGTATTTCTTGACGACGCGCAAGGCGACGATGTTGAGCAGCAGCGTGACGATGAACAGCACCAGGCCCAGCGCGAAGGCGGCAAGGGTCTTGGGGCTGTCGAATTCCTGGTCGCCGGTCAGCAACTGCACGATCTGCGTGGTGACGGTGGTGACGCTGGCGAAGGGATTGAGGGTCATTTTGGCGGCAAGGCCCGCCGCCATCACCACGATCATGGTTTCGCCGATCGCCCGGCTGACCGCCAGCAGGACGCCGCCGACCACGCCTGGAAGCGCGGCCGGGATCAGCACGCGCTTGATCGTCTCGCTGGTGGTCGCGCCCATGGCGAGGCTGCCGTCGCGCATGGACTGCGGGACGGCGGCGATGCTGTCATCGGCCATCGAACTGACGAAGGGAATGATCATCACGCCCATCACCAGGCCAGCGGCCAGCGCCGATTCGGAGGATGCGTTGCTGATGCCGATGGAAACGGCGAAGTCGCGCAGGGCGGGGGCGATGGTCAGCGCGGCGAAATAGCCATAGACCACGGTCGGACCCCCGGCCAGCATCTCAAGCATGGGCTTGATCCAGGCCCGCACGGCCGGCCGCGCATATTGGGTGAGGTAGATGGCGCTCATCAGTCCCAGTGGAATGGCGACCGCCATGGCGATGATCGCGCCGATGAAGACGGTGCCCCAGAACAGCGGGACCGCTCCGAATGCCTTTTCATGACCAAAGCCCATTGCCGCCGATTGAGGGCTCCAGTTCGTCCCGAAAAGGAAATCCAGTGGTGAGACCATGCTGAAGAAGCGGGCGGATTCGAAGAGGAGCGAGGCGACAATGCCCACGGTCGTCACGATCGCGATCAGCGACGCAAGCAGCAGGGTCATCATCACCAGCCGCTCCACCCGTGTGCGGGCGCGAAAATCAGGGCGTATGCGGGTGAAAGCGTAAGCCCCGCCCGAAAAGGCCAGCATCAGGGCCAGAAATACGCCGGCGGAATTATAGCGGGACTGCGCTTCCTGATAGAGCGGGGCGAACTTCTGGGCGAGCGGATTGAAGGCGACCGCCTGTTCGCCGGTGGCGATGTTCCGCGCCTCTGAAAGAATGGCCCCCCGTGCGAAGGCGTCGGCGGGCAGTTCGGTTGCGGCGGGATTGTCCAGCACCGCCTGCGTCACCAGGCCGGGGGAGACATTGCTCCAGACGGCGAGGAACAGCATGGCGGGGAGGACCGTCCACAGCGCAACATACCAGCCATGAAGATTGGGAAGGCTATGCAGCCGCGTCGCTCCGCCGGCCCGAAGCCGGACCGCCTTGGCGCGTGCGCTGAGCCAGGCAATGGCGCCAAGTCCGATCACTAGCAATAATATGGCAGGGCCGGTCACGGCGCTTTACCCCCAATTCAATCTTGTTTTCCCCAAGGCCCGGCGCGCCGCCCCTATGGGTGGGCGGACGCGCCGGAAGGGCGGCATTATTTCAGGTCTGCCCCATTGAGAAGGGTCAGGTTCGCGGCATTGGCAGCGGCGGCCTTGCGCTCGTCATCCTTCGACGCGATCAGGCCGCGCTTGGCGAGGGGGCCACCCGGCTCCCAGGCGCTGACATAGGCCGCCATATATTCCTTCAGGCCCGGAATGGCGGTCACGTGCGGCTTCTTGACATAGATGAACATGGCCCGTGCGCCCGGATAGTCGCCGCTGGCAATGGTGTCATAGGTGGGCTCTACGCCATTGAGCGCTATGCCGCGCAGGCTGTCGAGATTTTCTTCAAGGAAGCTGTAGCCGAACACGCCAAGGGAGTTGGGATTGGCGGCGAGCTTCTGCACGATCAGATTGTCGTTCTCGCCCGAATCGACATATTTGCCGTCTTCACGCACCTTGGTGCAAATTTCCTTGTGCTTGTCGGAATCGCTTTCCTTCAGCGCCTTCATCGCCGGGTCGGTGTTGCAGCCCTTTTCAAGGATCAGTTCGGCGAGCGAGTCGCGCGTGCCGGAGGTCGAGGGCGGACCAAAGACCGCGATGGCGGTGTCGGGCAGTGACGGGTCGATATCCGACCATTTCTGCGCCGTCTGCGGCTTGCCAAAGGGGGTCGCCGCCAGCGCCTGATACACCTGCGCGAGCGTCAGTTTCATCGGCGCGCCTTCCTTGGACTCGGCAATCGCCAGCCCGTCATAGCCGATCTGCATTTCGACAATCTCGGTCACGCCATTTTTCTGGCACATCTCGAACTCCGACGCCTTCATGCGGCGCGAGGCGTTTTCGATGTCGGGATGGCCGGCGCCAACGCCCGCGCAGAACAGCTTCATGCCCGCGCCCGTGCCGGTCGATTCGATGATCGGGGACTTCATGCCCGGATTGTTGTTGACGAACTGCTCCGCGACGGCGGTCGAGAAGGGAAAAACGGTTGATGAGCCGACGGCGCGAATCTGGTCGCGGGAACCTGCTGCGTCGCCGCCTCCGGCCTGGTCCTGACAGGCCGCCAGCGCGAGCGCCGAAACAGCGAGAATTGCGAAGTTCTTGATCATTATGCCTCCATGAAACCGAAGGGCGACCCCTCTTGGTTGCCCGTGCGCCTATCAGCGCCTGATGGGGGCAATGTGACGGTTCGGTTTCATTTTGATGACAGCGCACTTTTTCCCGTGTGGCCGGCAGCGGACTTTGGCTGGTCGGCAGGCGGAATGTGGATGGATATGGTCGTTCCCTTGCCCAGCACGCTGCTGATATCCAGCCGTCCGCGATGGCGCTCGACGATATGCTTCACGATGGCAAGTCCAAGGCCGGTGCCGCCCATCGCCCGGCTGCGGCCCGAATCGACCCGGTAGAAGCGTTCGGTGAGGCGCGGGATATGATCGGGGTGAATGCCCTCCCCCTCATCGCTTACCGACAATGTGACCATCGATCCGGCGCCCCTGGCGAGGCGGATGGTGATCGGCGTTCCCGGCCGGCCATATTTGGCCGAGTTGCTGACGAGATTATGGAGGAGCTGGGATAATTGGGCGGAATCGCCGTTGACGGCAGGCAGATCCGGTTCGATTTGGCAGACCACGTTCCGCCCGCGCTCACCATGGCGTTCGTGAAAAATGGTCTCCACCTCGGCAACGATGGCCGCCAGATCGACCGGCCCCCTGGGCAGCTCATATTTTTCCGCCTCGATGCGGGACAGCGACATCAGATCGTCGACCAGCCGCTGCATCCGCCGGGCTTCGTCGAACATGATCTTCAGGAAGCGCTCCCTGGTATCGCGGTCGTCCGCGACATTGAGATCGCTCAATGTTTCGATGAAACCCAGGATCGCCGCAAGGGGCGTGCGCAGTTCGTGGCTGGCGTTGGCGACGAAATCGACGCGCATGCGTTCCGCCGCATGGCTGCCGGTGCGGTCGATCAGGTGGACGATGGTCCGCTGTCCCGACAGGGCGGCCGTGCGCATTTCCCAGCGCTGCTGCCGCTGGCCCAGGCCCATCAGGCTGATCGACCCGTTGGTGGCCTTGCCGGGGTGCGTGAGCTGTTCCGCGGCGGCGGGATGCCGGATGGCGATGCGGACATCCTCGCCGACAATATGCGATCCCAGCAGGCGAAGCGCTGCCCGGTTGGCGCGGGCCACCTTTTCATTGGCGACGATCAGGAGCGGCTCGACAATGCCCTCCATCGCCTCGTCGAAATCGGGATTGTCCAGAATGTCGGTCGAAGGCTTAGGCTCCGGGGCGGCAGGGGGCGCCGGAAGCGGCTGACGATCGATCATGACC
>CBHCMH010000028.1:0-10734 GCA_965974445.1 uncultured Rhizorhapis sp. | reverse complement strand
GGGCGAGGGGGTGTCGGCCGGATCGATCAGCATTGCCGACCAGCAGCAGGCCGAGGAACGGCTTCAGGCCGCCAAGATCCGCCGGACCGAGGCGCAGGAAGACCTGACCAACGCGGCTATTTCCTTCATGACGCTGACGAGCATTTCGGTCAGTGACGTCGTCATGCCGGAATCACCGCGCGCGGCTATGCCTCCGGCGCTGACCGAGGCGGTTGCAGCGGCGCGGGATCGCAACCCGAAAGTGCGTGAGGCACAGGCCGATGTCGATGCCGCCTATCAGGTGGTGAACAAGGCTGAAGCTGAGCTTGGCCCCCGCCTGACGGTTGAGGGGCGCGGCCGCGTCGGGGAAGACCTTGACGGGTTCAAGGGCAACACGCAGGATCTTCAAGCCCGCCTTGTGCTGACCTGGGATCTTTATAATGGCGGGATCAATCGCGCAAAGGTTCAGGAAATGACGCGGCGCGCAAGCGAAGCGCGCTTCCGCCTGCATCAGCTTACCCGCGAAGCCGAGGAAGAGGTCCGGCAGGCCTGGAACCGCTGGCAGAGCGAGGGCGCGCGCCTGGTGGATCTTGAGCAGCAGAGCAAGGTATCGGACGACCTGCTGCTGTCCTACCGCGAGCAGTTCAACGTCGGGCGCCGCTCGCTGCTGGACGTGCTGGACTCCCAGAACACCCGGTTCAATGTCCAGGTGCGCACGGAAACCTCGCGCCTCGCGCAGTTGTTCGCGGAATATCAAATCCTCGCGACCACCGACACCTTGCTCGATGCTTTGGGCGTCACACCGCCGAGCGATAGCAGCACCTATGCCCGCGAGCGGTTCCACGTTCCCGATACGGAACCGGCTGAACTGATGCGGCGGCGCAATCCGCGCTGAACCGGGCCACCAGGAGAGGACAGATGAAGTTGGGAGAGTGGGCCGGGGAAGATAGCGGGTGCCGTGGCAATGACGATGTTCTCGATTGCCTGGCCCACGTCGCCCAGCTGTATGACCGGCCCTCTTCGCCCACCATCATTCGCGCTGGGCTGTCGCTGACCGATGACGGCAGATTGCCTTTCCATCAGGCGGAGGCCGCGCTTGACCAGCAGGGCATCGGCGCGGAAGCGGTCGTTCGCCCGCTCGCCAAATGGCGCAGCAAGCATCTGCCCGCCCTATTGGAGCTTGCCAACGGCCGGGCGGCGGTCCTGCTCGATATCCAAGGGGACGATGTAAAGCTCTATATCCCCGGCCGGGCGGAAACGCTTTGGACCGTGCGGGAGTCTCTTGAGGACATTTTCGACGGCCGGGCCATCACGATATGGCCTGATCATCAAAAGGAGCGTACCGCCGAACTGTCATGGGACCAGCACGCCAAGCGCCACTGGTTCTGGCAGGAGGTGTGGCGGGTCCGCAAGTCCTTCGGCTTCGTGATCGCGGCGGCGGCGATCATCAACCTTCTCGCCTTTGCATTGCCGCTTTTCACCATGAACGTCTATGACCGGATCATACCCAACAAGGCGGTTTCCAGCCTGTGGGTGCTGGCCGTGGGCGTCGCCATCGCCTTTGCCATGGACTTCGCGCTACGGATATCCAGGGCGCGGTTGATCGACGAGACGGGCCGCAAGCTGGATGCGCGGCTGTCGCAGAAACTGTTCGAAAAGTTGCTCAACATTCCACTGGCCGCACGCAAGGGCAGCACCGGCGCCTTTGTTCGCAGGGTGTCCGAGTTCGAGCAGGTTCGCGACTTTTTCGCATCGACGACGGTTGTCCTGATCGTTGACCTGTTTTTCCTGATCTTCTTTGTGGCGATCATTGCCGTGATTGCTGGCTGGCTCGCCCTCGTTCCGGTCGCGGCGATGGCCATCATGGCCGCAGCCGGCTATTCCCTGCAGAAGGCAATGGGCCGGGCGGCGCTGGATGCGCAGGCGGATTCCGGCCTGCAACACACCGCGCTTGTGGAAGCGGTCAGCGGGCTGGAAACGCTCAAGGCCTGCCGCGCCGAAGGGCGGATGCTCGGCCGTTGGAGGCGCTATTCGGAAATGAGCGCGCAGACGCAGGAGAAGTTGCGGCGCTTGACCACGATCAGCGTCAATCTTGCCTCGCTCTGTCAGCAGACGACGAGCATCGCCCTCATCATCGGCGGCTTCTATCTCTTCAACGCCGGCCACATGTCCATGGGCGCTATCATTGCGGTCGTCATGCTGGCCGGTCGATCGCTCGCGCCGGTCGGCCAGTTCGCCTTCCTCTTCACCCGCGCCCGTCAGGCTTTCACGACCCTGAACGGCCTGCAGGGGATGATGGAACTGGATGACGAGCGTCAGTCCGGCGCGCGCAGCATTCTTCCGGAGATCCGCAACGGTGACGTCGTGATGGAACATGCCGGGTTCGCCTATCCGGAAAGTTCGCTTCCGGCGCTCAAGGACGTATCCATCCGGATCGCCCATGGGGAACGGATCGGCATTATCGGCCGGGTCGCATCGGGCAAGTCCACCTTTGGCCGTTTGCTTTGCGGCCTTTATCAGCCAACCGATGGCGCGATCCGGATCGATGGGCTGGATAGCCGCCAATATCATGCGCATGACGTTCGCTCCGCCTTCCGTTATGTCGGGCAGGACGCGGTCCTGTTCAGCGGGTCGATCCGCGAGAACCTGATGCTGGGCGCGCAGGAGGCGGACGAGCGGCGGCTTGTCGATGCGCTGACGAAATCGGGCGCCGGCTATTTCTTTTCCGGCGACGCGGGCGGGTTCGACATGCAGGTGGGCGAGCGCGGATCGCGTCTGTCTGGCGGGCAGCGCAGCTTCCTGGTGCTGGCCCGCGCGCTGGTGGAGCCGTCGCGGTTGCTGTTTCTCGACGAACCGACCGGCGCGATGGATAGCGGGACCGAGCAGATGTTCATCGACCATCTGAAAAAAGCCTTGTCGCCGCAACAGACCCTGGTGGTTTCCACGCACCGCAACGCGATGCTGTCGCTGGTGGATCGCCTGATCGTTATCGACGGCGGCCGGATCGTGGCCGATGGTCCCAAGGATCGGGTGCTGGCGTCGCTGGCGGGCGCGGGCAAGGCCATGGGAACTTGATCATGGCGACGCTCTGGACAGACAAGCATGGAACTGCGTTCTCTTTGAACGGCGGAAGCGTGGCGGGAGCCGTTGCGGCTTTATTGCTGCTGGTCGCGGGAATTTTTCTCGCTTTCGCGGCGCTTCGGGACGGTAATGCGCGGCAAAATCACGCGCAGGCGGCTGTCGAGGAAGCTCTGCCGGATGTGGGGGAGCGGCGGCTTCTGGTCGCGCTGACCCACGAACCCCGTAAGCTGGTCACTGAGGGGCAGGCAGCCGTGGAAGGCAACGACAAGCTTCCCTTTTCCCAGGCCGCCGTCATTGCGGCCGCGCCTTTTTCCGCCGCGCGAACGGCCGAGGCCGAACGGCGGAAGGCCGAGCTGTGCATGACGCAGGCCGTCTATTATGAGGCAGGGTTTGAGCCTCTCGCGGGCAAGCGCGCGGTCGCCCAGACCGTACTGAACCGGGTCCGCCACCCGGCCTTTCCCCATAGCGTCTGCGGCGTTGTCTATGAAGGCGCGCGCCGGCCGGTGTGCCAGTTCAGCTTTACCTGTGACGGCGCACTGGCGCGCAAGCCTGCGCCGGGCGCATGGGCGGAGGCCCGGGCAGTGGCCCGCGCGGCGCTGGATGGCTATGTTGAAAAATCGGTTGGCCACGCCACGCACTATCACGCCGATTATGTGCTGCCCCGCTGGGCGCCAGAGTTGGCAAAGATCGCGCGGATCGGCGCACACATCTTCTACCGCTGGCCGGGCGGGTGGGGCATGCCGCGCGCCTTTTCCCAAAACTATACCGGGATAGAGTCAGTGCCATTGTTCGACGCCGCGCGGACGGAGCCAGTCATCGACTACCCAGCCGTCGCCGCCCTGCCCGAACGCCGCGCCGATAACGATCGGGGCGGCCGTATCGACGTCAGCAAGGGCTGGACGCCCAAAATGCCCATGCCGGTCCAGGCTTCCAGCGCGCTGGCCAAAGTGTATGCGGCGCAATCCGTCACTTCAGTCGAGGCGAGTGCACCATGATGATCAGTCCGGCCATGACCATGGGGCGTTTTCGTTCGCTCGACGGCGCGCAGGCGGTGATCGTCGCCTGTTTTGCGGCCGTGGCGCTGTTCATCCTCTGGGCCTCTCTGGCGCGGGTGGACGAAGTGACGCGCGGCCAGGGACGCGTGATTCCGTCCAGCAAGATGCAGATCGTCCAAAGCGCCGAACCCGCGACCATCAAGGATATTCTCGTCCGTTCGGGCCAGACGGTGCGGAAGGGGCAATTGCTCGTGCGGCTCGACGATACGCAATCGTCATCGGAGCTTGGCCAGATCGCGGCTGAAAACAAGCTGCTTTCCGCCCGCGCCGATCGTTTGTCCCGTGAAGGATCAGGGCAAGGCTCCAATTGCGCTCCCGCAGCCGATGGCACGCTGCCTGTTGCTTGTGGCGAAGAGGCCCGGCTTCAGGCGGTGCGCCAGTCGGCGCTGCAGAGCCGCCTTAGTGGCTTGCAGGCCGCCGTCGAGCAGCGCCGCCGGGAACTGGGGGAAGCACAGGCGACCGTCAGCAGCCTTGTGAGCAGCGTCGCCCTGGCCCAAAGGCAGGTCGAGATGATCGAGCCGTTGGCGCGCAAGAACATTGTGCCGCAGACGGAGCTTCTCTCCGCGAGGCGGGAACTGGTGGACCTTCAGGGCCGCCTCGCCGCCGCCCGGGAAGGGGTGTCCCGGACCAGTGCGGGTGTGCGGGAGGCGATGGCTCAGGCGGCTGAGGCCGGGTTCCAGTTCCGGCAGGACGCGCTCAATGAGCGCAGCCAGCTTCAGACCAAGATCGCCGTGAATAGCGAGTCGCTGCGGGGCGCGGCGGGGCGAGTGCAGCGCGCGGAGCTGCGCTCCCCCGTCGATGGCGTGGTGAACGACGTGCAGGTGACGACGGTGGGGGGCTTTGTCCAGGCCGGGCAGAAGATCATGCAGGTGGTGCCGCTGGGCGACAAGCTGCTGGTTGAAGCGCGGGTGAAGCCCAGCGACATCGCCTTCATCAAGGTCAACGACCGCGCCAATGTGAAGGTGACGGCCTACGACTTTTCGGTCTATGGCGGGCTTACCGGCCGGGTTGTGCAGATTTCCGCCGACAGCATCTATGATGAAGTCGCCAAGGAAGCCTATTTCTCGGTCGTGGTCGAAACGGACCGGGCCTATCTGCTGTCGGGCCAGCGGCGGTTGCCGATCACGCCGGGCATGATTTGCGACGTTGAGATCATCACCGGCCGCAAATCCATATTGTCCTATCTGATGAAGCCGATATCCAAGGCGCGCGCCGAGGCGTTGAGCGAACGCTGAGGTTCAGCGATCCAGCGACGCATAGCGTAACGTGGCGGCCGGTGGCGCTGTGCGATAGCCGTGGGTCCAGCTTCCGCTGGTATTGAAGCTGAGAATGGGGCGGTAATCGCGGGCAGCGGCCGACGACAATATCCGGTCGGTTTCATTGTCGAGAACCACAAGGTCGCCGTCCACCGCGACCGCAAGGATGGCGTGATCGGCCCGGCGGACAAGATCGCGGGCGATGACCAGAAACATCGAGTCAGCCGCTAAGCCCAGCGCGCGCAGTATCTGCATCTTGGCAATCGCATAGTCTTCGCAATCGCCACGTCCGCGTTTCAGGGACTGGACGGCGGAGGACCAATGGTCGGCCGTGCCATATTGCCGCACATCCTCTACATAGGCGATCCGCTGGTTGACCCATGCGTTGACGTTGCGGATTTGGGCAGTGCGCGGCAGATGACGGTTTCGCGCTATCACCGCCGCCCACGGCCCGCCATGGCTGGCAAGCGATGCCTGGGAGGCTGCGCGCCACTTGCTGTCCAGCGCTGTGCGGGAAACCCGAATGGCGACGGTCCCGAATATATCCGGCTGACCGGGTCTGATATCTGCGCTGCTGGATTGATCGTGATTGCGGTCAAAGGCATAGGATGGCGCCTGTGAGTTCAGGCAATCGGCTGCGGGGATCGCGGTGGGGTCGGTCGTTCCGTAAGCGGGCAACGCGCTGTCAAACGGCGTGGCGGCGAAGCTCGTTTGCTTGTCGGAACTCCATCCTGTCCAGGACAGGGATAAGGAAAGCTGCGGCAGAGAGGCGAGGGCATATTCGCTCTTAATAAAGGACGGCACCGGCCGTTCTACCGGTTGAAGATCGGCTGCATCAGCTAGAACGAATGGGGAATTACGAAGCGAAGACAGCGCGGCAATCGCTTGCGGACGCACAACGACATCAGAAATCTGCTGGAGCAGCGGAGAAGCCCCGGATTTCCTGGCCTGCTGCATCCTGAGCTGATCCAGGCGGCTGACTGAGCCCTGCAGAATGGCTTCGCTCTTGCTGTAGACGCTCGACATGTGGCTGTGGCCGGCAGCGGGCTGCACGATTGCCTGGCTGGGCGCGATGGCGAACGGCGTGGGGCAAGGTGCTGCCGCCAACGCAGGCGTGACCCAAACCATGCCCGCAAGGGTAAGCCCAGACAGGCTCAATGTCCGCCTCCAGGCATGGGCGTCTATTTGGATGAAATCCGAAAAGATCGATATCTGCATCGCGCAAACATGCGACTAATCCGCTAAGAAATGGCTGAATGAAGATGTTTTCGACGATGTTAACCAAGCAACTTGCGCCGTTACATTGGTTTTTGATCCGATATGTGAACGAAATCGGATCATTATGTTCTTTTCGATGCTGAACTGCGACGAATTAGTAAATTTTGTTAACCAGATACATTAAATGATATTTCATGTTACGCCCGATCTTTTCTTCGGAGCATGGTCGTGCATGGACGAAAATGTACATCCAACGATATAGGTAAATATTGAGAACGATGGATTTTCTTCTAAATATTTTGTAAGATCACTGGTTCATGGGGCATATCGGATCGATTCGATGGGGGCAGGGCGATTGCAGGAATTTCTCCAGCTTCCCTTCCTGCTGGCGGAAAAATTTACCATTCGGCTCGGCTGCACCCCGATACTCAGCGTTACACTTGCGCGCCTGGCGTTGCTTATCGCCTTTGCGCATGAAATGGTCCGGCTGGCGGAAGTGGACCCATATATCCGGGCAGTCGCGCAGGCGACGGTTGCCGGTTTTGCGGGGTGGAATCTGCTGTGCATCATGGGATTGATGATCTTTACGCGGCACGAACTTCTCGTTCGTCCGTTGATCTTGCTGGTGGACTTCCTGATCTGCGTAACGCTGGTAGTACTATTCCGGCTGCTTGAGCTTCCCGCTATTCTGTCCTGCCTGTTGCTGCTGTGGGCCTGTCATGAACGGTTGGGCAAGACATTCTCCTCCGTTGCCGCCCTTGGCTTCATTCTCGCTTTCCTGTTCCGCAATCATTACGAGCCGCTGGCGCAGATCTACACGCCACAGATGGCGAGTGACTATACCGATAGCGCCAGTATCTTCATTGGCAGCCTGATTTCGCTGGCTGTCATAGGATCGCATCTCTATCAGGCGCAGATCAAAAAATGGGGCGATCAGCTTCAGGCGGGGGGCGGAAATCTGAGTGCTCCGCCCTTTGAGTTCCTGATGCAGCAGGTCGCAGGGTTTTTCCGTGCCCGCGCCGTCAGTTTCATCTGGGAAGACATGGATGGGGGGACGCTTCACTGCCGCAATCTTGTGCCCGGTCAGGAGGTGGCATCGCCGCCCATTGGAGAGGAAATGCGCCCGCTGCTTCATCCAAGGGTAAGGGAGGCAGCGTTCCTGTTTTCCTCTAGTTCCGACCGTCTGTTTTTCCGTAATAATTATGGTGGACTGAAATTCTCGAATTCACCCGAATTTGTCGACAATATGAACGAAGTCCTGCAGTTCAAACGGGGCGCGAGCTTCTCGGTCAATGCGGGCGCGCTCCGCGGCCGCTTCTTCATCGCCTGCAACCATGGCTGGTCGCCTCAATTGCTCGCCCAGTGCGATTATGCGTCGGACAGCGTGGATGGCTTTTTCGAGCGTTCCTTCTTTCTCGACGCATGGCGGAGCCGGGCCTTCGCCGAAGCGCGGCTGGCGCTAAGCGGGGATCTGCATGACAGCATATTGCAGACATTGGCCGCCATGCGGATGCGGCTTTCGACATTGCTGCCCAAGGCGCGCAAAGGCCTCGCGGCGGATCATTTGCAGGATCTCGAGGCATTGCAGGGCATGATTATTTCGGAACAGGGGCGGCTCCGGCAACTCCTCAACGAAAGCAAGCGCATTAACGGTGTCTCCCAAAATCTGGCGGAAAGCCTGTCAAGTTGCGCGGAGATGCTTTCGGGGCAATGGAATATCGACTGTCGCGTTCTGGTCGACCATCCTGATGTGGACATTGACCGCTCGACGGCCATTGAGGTTGAATTCCTGGTCCGGGAAGCCGTAGCCAACGCCGTTCAGCACGCCGCCGCCCGGCAGGTGACGATCGCGGCCGCTCTGCAGGATGACGCATTGCTATTGGCATTCCGGAATGACAGCAATGTCGATCAGCCGGTGAACGGCCATGCGCATAGCGACGGAATTCAGTCGCAATCGCTGACGCGCAGGCTGAAATTGCTTGGCGGCACCGCCTATTTCGACAATATTAACGACAAGTCGCTATTATCCATAAGAATACCGTTGAAACCAACGGAAAAGCGGGGCTGACATGGCAAATCTCCTGATCGTGGACGACCATCCTCTGTTTCTGGATGGGCTGCAGCAATTTCTGGAGGCCAGCGGACACCATATCCTTTGCTGCGCCCGTTCGGTCGCCGATGCGCTCTACAAGCTGCAGACGGAAACGCCGGACGTTTTGATCCTTGACCTCAGTATGAAGGATGGAGGCGGGCTGTCGATCCTTTCGGCGATCCGGGAGCAGAGCAATGCCGTTCCCGTCATCTTCCTGACGGTCAGCATCCGGCCGGAACAAACGATGGAGGCGCTGCGTCTCGGGGTGAACGGCATTGTCCTGAAGGAAAGTGATCCAGAAGAGCTGCTCACCTGCATCAAGACCGTTCTGACCGGCGAGAACCGGATTGATCCAGGCATCATGGAACAGGCGCTGCTCCATTCCGTGGTCGCCAAGAATCGTGTCGCGTCGGAAGATGTTCTGACCGAACGGGAAAAGCAGATTGCCTCCCTTATCCGCGCGGGCCTCCGCAACAAGGTCATTGCGGAAAAATGCGGCCTGACCGAAGGCACGGTCAAAGTGCATCTTCACAGCATTTTCCAGAAACTGGGCGTCAAATCCCGCGCTGAACTGATTGTCAGCACCATGGCCGACCGCCACTGACCGGACGGTACAGCGCGCCTGATCTATTCGTTGAGGGCGGACCCCTGAAACGGGGCGAACAAATACCCTCGTCAATTGACTATTCAGCCCCCCCAACTTACATCGCACCCCATGTTGCGCGGGGGTTCGGCCATGTCAGGGGGCCGGATTTCCGCATCCTCGTCAAGGCTTAGGAATCCAGGCATGCTCGGCGCCATCGCCAAATCCATTTTCGGGTCGTCCAACGACCGGTACGTCAAGTCGGTGATGAAGATCGTCGAGCGGATAAACGCCTTCGAACCGTCCATTTCCGCGATGAGCGACGATGAGTTGCGGCAGCAAACGCAGATTTTCCGGGATCGGCTGGCGGCTGGGGCAAAGCTGGACGACCTGCTTCCCGAGGCCTTCGCTACCGTGCGCGAAGCGGCGAAGCGGACATTGGGCCAGCGGCATTATGACGTCCAGATGGTGGGCGGCATCGTTCTTCATCGCGGCGAAATCGCGGAAATGCGGACCGGTGAGGGCAAGACGCTGGTAGCGACGCTGGCGACCTATCTTAATGCGCTGGAGGGCAAGGGCGTTCACGTCGTCACGGTGAACGATTATCTCGCCCGGCGCGACTGCGACTGGATGGGGCAGGTCTATCGCTTCCTGGGGCTCACCACCGGCGTCATCGTCCCCAATCTGCGCGAGGACGAACGCCGCGCGGCCTATAGCGCGGACATCACCTACGCGACCAATAATGAGCTGGGCTTCGATTATCTGCGCGACAATATGAAGTTCGAGCGCAGCCAGATGGTGCAGCGCCCCTTCAACTTCGCGATCGTTGACGAGGTGGATTCGATCCTGATCGACGAAGCGCGCACGCCGCTCATCATTTCAGGGCCGACCGACGACAAGTCGGAACTCTATCTGTCCGTTGATGAAGTCGTGAAGCGCCTGTCCGCTGACGACTATGAGAAGGACGAGAAGCAGCGCAGCGTCACCCTGACCGAGGACGGCACGGAAAATGTGGAGCGCATGCTGGAGGATGCAGGCCTTCTGACCGGCTCCAACCTCTATGATTTTGAAAATACGCAGGTCGTTCACCATGTGAACCAGGCCCTGCGTGCCAACATGATGTTCAAGCTCGACACCGATTATATCGTCAAGGACGGCAAGGTCATCATCATCGACGAATTCACCGGCCGCATGATGGAGGGCCGCCGCTGGTCGGACGGCCTGCATCAGGCGGTGGAAGCCAAGGAAGGCGTCCAGATCGAGCCGGAAAACCAGACGCTGGCGTCCATCACCTTCCAGAATTATTTCCGCATGTATCCCAAGCTGTCCGGCATGACCGGCACGGCCGCGACCGAGGCGGCGGAATTTTTCGACATCTACAAGATGAACGTGGTCACGATCCCGACCAACCTGCCCGTGCAGCGGGTCGATGAGGAGGACGAGTTCTACAAGAATACCACGGACAAGTTC
>CBHCMH010000027.1:0-11117 GCA_965974445.1 uncultured Rhizorhapis sp. | reverse complement strand
TCTCCTTCGGGGCGCCGGAAGTCAATCTTCCGGCGCAGATTGCGGTGAAGTTGTGTCCGGGTGCCATCGGGACCGCCCCAGCAGAGCCATCCGGCACCAGGGCAGGATGTGATGGTCGCCCGCCGATTAAGCGGGGCTTAGCTCTACCTTGGCCCTGTGTCGGGCTGCACGCTCAACGTCGTGCTGCACATAGCGTAATAAGAAAATCTTAACACAATCGGTACGGCCGCGGACCCTCACTGCTTTCCCGAAAGCGAAACCGGTTTCCCATTTTCGCGGAAATATTTTTCCCATTTTCGGAACCGTCGATTAAGTGAGAAAAATCTGATAAATCAGACGTTTGATTGCAAATAATGGGTCCAAAGGGGACCATTCTGCCAATATTCCCATTTGTTTCCCATTTTTATGGGAAACCGCGCCGAGACCGGTCCGCTCCGGACTGCGTCGCGCACCACTACTCTGTTCGCAAATGCCCGCGAACCGCTAGCCGCCAAGGCGGCTAATCCCTTGTATTTACGCCAGCTCGATGGCCATCGCTGTTGCTTCGCCCCCGCCGATGCACAGGCTGGCAACACCGCGCTTCAGACCGCGCGTTTCCAGCGCGCCGATAAGGGTCGCGAGGATGCGGGCGCCTGACGCGCCGATCGGGTGGCCGAGCGCCGTCGCTCCGCCGTTAACGTTCAGTTTTTCGGCCGGAATGCCCAGTTCCTTGGCCGCTATCATCGCGACCACGGCGAAGGCTTCGTTGACTTCGAAGAGATCGACATCAGCGACCGTCCAGCCCGCCTTGTCCATCACCTTGCGCATTGCAGGAACGGGCGCGGTCGTAAACCTGGCCGGATCGTGCGCAAAAGCTGCGGTCGATGCAACCGTCGCAATGATTTTAAGGCCCAGCTTTTCGGCGACGCTCTTGCGCGTCATGACCAATGCGGCCGCACCATCGGAAATGGACGAGGCGTTCGCGGCGGTGATGGTGCCATCCTTGACAAAGGCAGGCTTGAGCGAGGGTATCTTGTCGGGCCTTGCCTTGCCCGGCTGCTCATCCGTATCGATAACCGTGTCTCCACCGCGACCCGACAGGGTGACGGGGGTGATTTCCCGGCCGAAAGCGCCACTGCTGATCGCGGCGTTGGCGCGCTCCAGCGAGCGGATGGCGTAGCTGTCCTGGTCCCTACGTGTGAATTGATATTCCTGCACCGCTTCCTCGGCAAAAACGCCCATGGCCTTGCCGGGCTCATAGGCATCTTCCAACCCGTCCATCATCATCGTGTCGATTATGCGGTCATGACCGATGCGCGCGCCTGAACGGTGCTTGGGCAGCGCGTAGGGAGCATTCGTCATGCTTTCCATTCCGCCCGCGATGATGACGTCCGCAGTCCCGGCGGCCAGCGCCTCATACCCCATGATCGCGGCCTGCATGCCCGATCCGCACATCTTGTTGACGGTGGTCGCCTCGACCGAGCGGGGCAGGCCCGCGCCGAGCGCAGCCTGCCGCGCCGGGGCCTGACCGAGGCCTGCCGGCAGGACGCAGCCCATATAGATGCGATCGATTGACTCGGGAGCAACGCCGGATCGCTCCACGGCAGCTTTCACTGCGGCCGCCCCCAGCTCCGTGGCCTTGAGCGGCGATAGCACGCCCTGGAAACCACCCATGGGTGTCCGGGCGTAGCTTACAATAACAATGGGATCGCCCTGCATTGACCTGATTCCTTCCCAAAGCGCGCTATCACCATGCATCGGCTGTGGGAAGCGCCACCGTTCAGGGCAGATAATATCCCAATATGGCTTTGGTCTCGAGATATTCTTCCAGACCGAAGACGCCATATTCGCGCCCGTTTCCGGATTGTTTGTAACCCCCGAAGGGCGCATGCGCTTGCCAGGCCGGATGATTGATATGCACCTGGCCCGACCGGATCCGAAGCGCGACACGGCGTGCATGGTCCAGATCGGCCGACTGGACATTGCCGCCCAGCCCATAGACCGTGTCATTGGCGATCGCGACCGCTTCCTCCTCGGTCGCATAAGGCAGGATGCACAGCACCGGTCCGAAGATTTCCTCCTGCGCGATGCGCATGCCGGCGGTCACGCCGGAGAATATCGTGGGCCGCGCGAAATATCCCTTGTCCAGCCCCTCCGGCCGGCCGGGACCGCCGCAAAGCAGTTTTGCCCCTTCATTGATGCCGACCGCGATCATCTGCTGCACGCGGTCGAACTGCGCCTTGTTTGCGATCGGCCCCAATGTCGTGTCCGGATTTTGCGGATCGCCGACGACGAGGGTCTCGACATAGCGCCGCGCCAGTTCCTCCACCTTGGCCAGCCGCGCGGCTGGCACGATCATCCGTGTCGGCGCGCTGCAGGATTGCCCGACGTTGCGGAAACCCGATGCGACGCCTAGTGGCACCGCCTTCACAAAATCGGCGTCCTCCAACAGGATGTTGGGCGATTTGCCGCCCAATTCCTGGACAACGCGCTTCACCGTCGGGGCGGCTGCCTGCGCCACCAGCACACCGGCGCGCACCGACCCGGTGATGGACACCATATCGATGTCCGGGTGGGACGAGATGGCCGCGCCCACCTCTTCGCCGGAGCCGTTGACGAGGTTGAAGACCCCCGGCGGCGTCCCCGCGTCATGCATGATCTGCGCGAACAGCAGGGCGCTCAGCGGCGACAGCTCACTGGGCTTCAGCACGACGGTGCAGCCAGCGGCGATGGCGGGCGCCACTTTGGCGGTGATCTGGTAAAGCGGCCAGTTCCAGGGCGTGATCAGGCCGCACACGCCGATCGGTTCCCGGACGATGGCCGTCGTCCCATTGCGAACGATGAACTGATAATCGGACAGGACCTCGATCGCAGCGCGCACATGCGCGATACCGGCGGGCACCTGCGAAGCGCAGGCAAAGCTGATGGCGCTCCCCATTTCCGATGTCATGGCGTGCGCCAGATCATCGAAGCGCGACTCCATCAGGTCCGCGATCCGTTGCAGCAGTGCGCGCCGTTCCTCCACGGGCGAAATGGAGAAGGTCGCAAAGGCCCTGCGCGCCGCCGCGACGGCTTTATCGACATCGCCGGCCGCGCCCAATGCAATGGAGCCGATCACGGCTTCGGTGGCCGGATTGATCACCGCGACGGTCGCGTCCGACGAAGGATCGACCCATTGGCCGTCAATGTAGAGCTGCCGAGCTTGAACCATATCCATTTTCGCTGTCCTCAGTGCAGAATATCCTGCAATTTATAGTATGCGCCGACGAACGGCAGGAACCATGTCGGGCCGAAATGCCCCGGGATGGCCGGCCAGTCGAAATCGGCCCAAGGATTGGCCGCCGGCTTTCCGTCCATGATGTCCGCCATGATCTGGCCCATATAGGTCGACATCTGCGTGCCGTGGCCGCTGTAGCCCATGGAATAGAACAGGCCTTTATGTTCCCCTGCCCTGGGGAGACGGTCGGCCGTCATATCGACCATACCGCCCCAGCAATAGTCGATCCGCGCGTCGGCCATGCTGGGAAAGACTTCGATCATAGACTGCCTCAGGATCGCGCCGCTCTTGACGTCGGATTTGGCGTTCGATCTGGCGAAGCGCGCCCGCCCGCCGAACAGCAACCGATTGTCCGGCGTGACGCGGAAATAGCTCACGAAATTCTTCGTGTCGGTGGCATTGCGCCGGTTCGGCACCAGGCTGTCGAGCCGTTCGGTAGACAGAGGTTCGGTGACGATGATGAACGCACCGACCGGCACGATCCGCCGCCGAAAATAGGAAAGCGGTCCAACCGCCGAAGTGCCCGTCGCCAGCAACACCTGCCTGGCGGTAATGGAACCCTTCGGCGTCGTCAGGCGATGGGCGTGGCCGTTCAGCCGCTCGATGCCAGTGACAGGGCTGTTTTCATGCAGGACGGCGCCGTGCCGCGTGGCCGCCGTCGCCAGCCCATGCGCGAATTTGCCCATATGCATCTGTGCGCTTCTGGGGAAGATCAGACCGCCGAAATAGCGGTCCGTGCCCACTTCGGTTCGCATGTCCTGGCGCGAAATCATATAGCTTTCGGGGTCGGCCCCCTGCACCATCAGCTCGTGCGAGCGCGCGAGCTTGTCATAATGGGCGGGCTTGGCCGCCATCTTCAGTTTTCCGACGCGGATGAAGTTGCAGTCGATCTCTTCTTCCCGGACGATCCGCTCGACGGTATCGACCGCCATATTGAAGCTCTGGTAAAGCATCCTGGTTCGGTCCGGACCCAAACGGGCGACCATGCCGGCATAATCCTGGGCAAAGCCATTGTTGCACATGCCGCCATTGCGCCCCGACGCACAGCCGCCGAGCCGATCGGCCTCCAGCAGAACAACGCGGGCGCCCTTCTTCGCCAGTGCGATCGACGCCGAAAGGCCGGTAAAGCCGCCGCCGACGACGGCCACGTCATAATCGCCTTCGACTGGCCCTTTTTGCGTGCCGGTAAAGACTGGCGCGGTGTCGAGCCAATAGGGAGTGAGTTTCATCGTGCTGGCCTCAACCCAAGAATTGATTTGCGGTGCCTATCCATCCTAGCCGCAAGCCTCGGAGCGAATGACCGATAAGGGCCAGATGGGCGGCAGATTATACCGGACTTCGGGCCGACAAGGGCCGAGTTGTTCGGATGGTGCCTTAGCCGAAGGACCGGCTGGCAAGACCGAAGACACGTTCCTGTCCCGAAACGGGCGGGCGATGCCACCGGATCATGAGGGTTTCGATGCCGATCTCCGGCAAACCTTGCCCTGTCAGCCAGTCGCCAAGCCCGGCATCACCGGTGACATCCACGCGCAGAAATTCACCGGCCTTCTCGTTTATGAAATAACGGATCAGCGACCGCGCATCGTCCGGCGTGCGTGCGATGACCGGCCCGACCGCGTAGCCGCGGCCAAATTGGCGGCACATGGCAAAACCCTGAATGACGCCGTCCCGGTCGATCACGGCGCCCGTCCCGATCCGGCTGAACTCTTCAATCAACCGGGTACGATCCGCACCAAAGGCGTGCCGGTCTATTTCTATCATGGCCGGCAAGTCTTCCGCGCGCGCCGCTCGCACTGCCTTGTTGGCTTCAGTTGGGGCAATGCGCGCCGCCGCCGGTAGCTGCGCCTGATGCTGGTGCGCCGTGCCGATACCTTCGAAACCCAATGACTGATAGAGCCGGTGCCCCGCCTCCGTCGAGCTTAGCAGAACAGCCCTGTCACCCGTCGCTTCAAGGAGGCGCGCCATCATTGCCCGTCCCAGTCCCCGGCCCTGCATCGTGGGGGACACTATGATGCCGCCGCATGTGGCGAAAGCATCGCCATATGGCCACCACATGGCGGTGCCGATGATGCGGCCGTTCTCTTCCGCTATTATTCCTTGTCCCAGGGTCCGGGAAAGGCTCCAGTCGTCACGGCGATGGGGCCAGTTCACCTCCTGCGAGAGCGCCAGCGCGCCATCGATATCGCGGGCCGAGGCTGTCATGGGGCGCAGCACGATGGAATCAGTGACGGCGGTCATTCTTGTCTGTTCCTTTGACGAACTTGTCTCGCTCACAGCAATTTCAGCGGCCCGTTACCACCCCCCAAAGCGCGGCCAGACCGCCTCGATCCGGTCGCTGTCGCCCCGCACCACGTGATAGGCGTCATGCTGAGCGCCCGTGGCGCAGGCATGGTTGGGCAGGATGCGCACGCGCGTGCCGATCGGCAGATCGGGCAAGGAGGCGTTCGAACCGGGCCGAACCGAAATGATGCCATGTTCCTGATTGGCGTCGGACAGGATAAGGTCGCCATAGGGCTTTCCGTCGATGTCGCAGACCAGGCCATAGCCCTGATCGACCTTCTGCTTGGCCGTTCCGCGATCGCGAGACATCGCCATCCAGCCCGCATCGACCAGTATCCAGCCCTTTTCCGGCTGATGGCCGATGACCGTTCCCAGCACGGAAAGTGCGATGTCGTCGATCTGGCAGACGCCGATCCCGGCCATGACAAGGTCGAAAAAGACGAACACGCCGGCGCGAACTTCCGTCACACCCTCCAGCGACTCCGCGAAATGCGCGGTCGGCGTTGATCCCACGCTGACCACCGGGCACGCGAAACCCGCGTCACGCAGGATGGTCGCCGCCTGCACCGCACTGGCGCGTTCCACTTCGGCGCAGGCGCGCAGCGCATCGTCGCCGTCCGCGCCGTAGCTTGCGCCGGCATGGGTCAGGACGCCGCGCAGGCTGCCGCCCTCTTCCAGCGCCTGCGCGATGGCGACCAGAGTCTCCCGGTCCCCCGGCAGAACGCCGGACCGGTGGCCGTCGCAGTCGATCTCGATGAAGGCGGGAATGGCCGTGCCGGCCTGCCGGGAGGCTTCGGCCACCGCCCGCGCCTGCTCGACGGTGTCCAGTGTCACGGCCAGATCGACCGCAGTCGCGCGAATGGCGAGAACCCGATCGAACTTGTCCGGGGAAATACCCACGGCATAGATGAGGTCGGTGACCCCGGCGCGCGCGAACTGCTCGGCTTCCTTCAGGGTCGAAACAGTGGCCGGGCCGGCGAGGGTGGTCATCACCCGGCGCGCGGCATTCACGGACTGGGTGGTCTTGAGGTGCGGCCGCAGGCCGACCCCGAGCCTGTCCAGCCGGGCGCGCAAGCGCGCCACATTGCGGTCCATGCGGTCCTGGTCCAGGATCAGGCAGGGCGTGCCGACAGTCTTCAGCGTCTGGCCGGCAATATGCGCGTCTTCCCGGGTCATTTCATCCAGCACGGTTCAATCCAGTCCAAGCTATGTGAGGAGCTTGCAGTCTATGGGATTATCCATATACTGCAATTAATGATTTCTGCACATATGATTAAGATTGAACTTAATGCTATCCAGTGACGACCTGCTCTTTTTCGGGGTTATCTCCTCCTCGGCCTCGCTTGCCGAAGCCTCCCGCAAGCTCAATGTTACGCCGCCGGCGATAACCCAGCGGCTGAGGGCATTGGAGGAACGCGTCGGCGTCCGGCTGATCGATCGCACCGCGCGCGGGCTTAACCTCACGGATGAAGGGGAACTGGTCGCGGCCGAAGGCGCGGAAATCGTCGATGCCATCGAACAGCTGGCCGAGCGCCTGGGGCGAAGGGCGACCGGCGTGAAGGGCAGGTTGCGCATTGTCGCTCCGTTCGGCTTTGGCCGGGAATATGTCGCTCCCGTCGTGCAGGATTTCGCGCGTTTGCACCCGGAGGCCACGGTCGCGCTCGAATTGTCCGACCATCCCAATATATTGTCCTCCGATGGTTGGGATGTCGTCATCCATATCGGGGCCATCAATGCCGCCGGACGGTTGATCACCACGCTGGCGCCCAATCGCCGGTTCATCTGTGCCGCCCCATCCTATCTCGACAGCCATCCCGCGATTACCCATCCCGACGACCTTCTGGCGCATCGCTGCCTGGCCCTTCGCGAGAATGAAGAGGACGTGACCCTGTGGCGGTTCCATCATCCAGAACAGGGCGTGACCACCGTTCGCGTCAAGCCGGCCATGTCGACCAATGACGGTACGACCATGCGGGACTGGGCGTTGGCCGGTCTGGGCGTGATCGTGAGATCGGAATGGGATCTTGCGGATGATCTCGCCGCCGGACGGTTGGTCAGGATATTGCCGGATTGGGAATGTCCCGCCGCGGACGTCATGGCGTTTCTCCACGCGCGCCACGGCCGCAGCCGGCGAGCCACGGTATTTCTGGAAATGATGCGTCAATCGCTCCAACCGCCTCCCTGGCGGATGGCGTCACCGAGGCGGGGCGTGGAATAAGATCTTGGATTTCAGATCGGCACCGCCGTCGTATATTTGACCTGCGCCAGCGCGAAATGGGACGAGCCTGTCGCGACCGACGGGTGCCGCAAAACGGTGCGCATCAGGAAGCGGTTATAATCCTCCACATCCGCCACCAGAATGCGCAGCAGATAGTCCCAGTCGCCGGACATGGAATAGCATTCGATGATTTCGTCGCGAGAGGCGACGAAGCTTTCGAACGCTTCCGTGGTTTCCGCCGAGTGGTTCTTGATCTTGATATGACAGATCACGTTGACCCCCCGGCCGATCCGGGCCGCATCGACCAGGCGGATCTGCCGGCCCAGCACGCCGTCGGCCTCCAGCGCCCGCATCCGCCGCCAGCAGGACGCGGTCGAGGCGCCGACCCGCTCGGCCAGCTCGGCATGGCTGATCGACGCATCGCGCTGCAACTCATGGAGCAGCTTGCGGTCGATGGGATCGAGCCTGCGGACGCCGCTCATGCCGCGCTTCCATCGGCGCCGGGCTCAGTCTGCATATCCATGCCTCCGGGATGTGATAGGATATATTCATTATAAGCGCTATGATGACAGTATCCTATCTATTGTCCGCGATTCTGGTAAAAAATAGAAACAGATTTTCACGGTTTCTTGCCATATTCTCCTCATGGAGAGTGACAGCGCCCCGCCTCCCGGAGCGGCCCCCGACTGGACCATCCCGCAGGACTGGCCCGCCTACACCGCTGTCGAACATGCGACGTGGGACGGGCTCTTTGCCCGCCAGGCAGGGATGCTGCCCGCGCGGGTGGTGCCTGCCTTCATGGAAGGGGTCGATGTGCTGCGCATGACAAAGCCGGGCATTCCGGACTTCGACGAACTCAACGAACGTCTGACAAAGGCGACCGGCTGGCAAGTCGTCCCCGTACCCGGGCTCGTGCCGGACGAGACGTTCTTCGAGCATCTCGCCAACCGCCGCTTCGTCGCAGGCCGTTTCATCCGCGCGCCAGAGCAACTGGACTATCTGCAGGAACCCGACGTTTTCCACGATGTGTTCGGTCATGTGCCCCTGCTCGTCCACCCGGTCTTCGCCGACTATATGCAGGCCTATGGCGAAGGCGGGCTGCGCGCGGCGAAACTTGGCATGATCGAGGCATTGGCCCGCCTCTACTGGTACACGGTCGAGTTCGGGCTGATCCGGGACGGCCGCGGCCTCAAGCTCTATGGGGCGGGGATCGTGTCGTCCTATGGCGAGAGCCTGTTCGCGCTGGACGATCCGTCTCCGCACCGGATCGGCTTTGACCTCGAACGGGTGATGCGCACCGAATATCGCATCGATGACTATCAGCAGAATTATTTCGTGATCGACAGTTTCGAGGAACTGCTGCGCCAGACGCGCGATGCCGATCTGGGGCCGATCTATGAAAGATTGCGCGGGGTCGCGCCGATCAGGGTCGGCGAACTGCTGCCCTCCGATCGGGTGATCCACGCCGGGACGCAGGCCTATGCCAAGAGGCGGGCCGGTGTCCCATCCCCGTCACATGAATGATGTTTCCTGCCCAGATGGAGCTGCGCATGACCAGTATCGACAATCCTCTAGGCCTCGACGGCTTTGAATTCGTGGAGTTCAGCGCGCCGGACAAGGGCATGCTGGAACCAGTCTTTACCGCCATGGGCTTCACCCTGATTGCACGCCATCGGTCCAAGGATGTTCAGCTATGGCGGCAGGGCGGCATCAATCTCATCGCCAATTACGAGCCGCGCAACCCGGCCGCCTATTTCGTCGCCGAGCATGGCCCGTCGGCGTGCGGCATGGGATGGCGGGTCAGGGATGCGGCCAAGGCCTATGCCCTTGCAAGCGAGCGGGGCGCCGAGCCGGTCGATGTGAAGACCGGCCCGATGGAACTGCGCCTGCCCGCCGTGCGCGGCATCGGCGGCGCGATCATCTACCTTATCGACCGTTATGAGGAGGAAGAGGGAAGCCTTTCCATCTACGACATCGACTTCGTCTACGAACCGGGCGTCGAGAGGCACCCGTTCGGCGCGGGGTTCAAGCTGATCGATCACCTGACCCACAATGTCTATGGCGGCCGCATGGCGCATTGGGCGGGCTTCTACGAGCGCGTCTTCGGCTTTCGCGAGATCCGCTATTTCGACATCAAGGGGGAATATACCGGCCTGACGTCCAAGGCGATGACCGCTCCCGATGGCAAGATCCGCATTCCCTTGAACGAAGAGGGCCAGGCGGGCGGTGGCCAGATCGAGGAATTCCTGCGCGCCTATAATGGCGAGGGCATCCAGCATATCGCCTTCCTATGCGACGACCTCATCGCCGCGTGGGACCGGCTCAAGGCGCTGGGCACACCGTTCATGACGCCGCCGCCCGCCACCTATTATGAGATGCTCGATGAGCGTCTTCCCGGCCATGGCGAACCGGTCCCTGAACTGCAGAAACGCGGCATCCTGCTCGACGGCTCGACGCAAGAGGGCGATCCGCGCCTGCTGCTCCAGATCTTTTCCGAAACCATGATCGGCCCGGTCTTCTTCGAATTCATCCAGCGCAAGAAGGACGAAGGCTTTGGCGAGGGCAATTTCACCGCCCTGTTCGAAAGCATCGAGCGCGACCAACTGCGCCGCGGCGCGCTCAAGACAGGAGAAGCGGCATGACCAGCCCCCCGATCCTCAAACGCATCCACCATGTCGCCTATCGCTGCACCGATGCGAAGGCGACGGTGGAATGGTATGGCCGCATGCTGGGCATGACCTACACAACCGCCTTCGCCGAGGACAAGGTTCCGTCCACTGGCGAGGATGATCCCTATATGCACGTCTTCCTCGATTGCGGCGGGGGCAATGTCCTGGCCTTTTTCGAGTTGCCGAACCAGCCCGCCATGGGGCGTGACCCGAACACCCCGGCCTGGGTCCAGCACATTGCGTTCGAGGTCGAAGATGAAGCTGCGCTGCTCGCCGCCAAGGCGCATCTGGAGGGGCAGGGGATCGAGGTGCTTGGCCCCACTTGGCACGGCATCTTCAAGTCGATCTATTTCTTTGACCCCGACGGCCATCGCATCGAGCTTGCCTGCAACATCGGCACGGAAGAACAATATGCGGAACTGAAACGGGTCGCGCCGCTGATGCTGGAGGAATGGAGCCGGACCAAGCGCGCGCCGCGCCATGCGGAATGGCTGCACAAGGAACCTACGCCATGAAGCTTGCCAGCCTGAAGGGCGGACGCGACGGCCGCCTCGTCGTCGTGTCCGGCGATCTTTCCAGCTATGCCGACGCCAGTGGCATCGCCCCCAGCCTGCAGGCGGCGCTGGACGATTGGGCGACCATCGAGCCCAGGCTCAGGGCGCTGGATCATGATCTCGCCAGCGGTACGATCGCC
>CBHCMH010000026.1:0-11192 GCA_965974445.1 uncultured Rhizorhapis sp. | reverse complement strand
GTTTTTGCGCTTGCCAGGATCAGAGCGACGCCGCCCTCGGCCGGGGAGCAAAACATATATTTGGTCAGCGGATCGCTGACCATCTGGCTGTTCATGATGGTGTCCATGTCGGTCGGCGACCGCCGCCACGCATGGTCGGCATGGACCGCATTCCGAAAGGCCTTTTCGGCGACGCGACCGAGTGATGCCGGGCTGATGCCATGCAGCGCCATGTACCGCTGAAGCTTCATCGCGAAAAATTGCGTGGTGACCATGAACCCGGCTTCGCCATACCAGTCGGGCAAGTTGTATTCGGCAGGCATGGCATTGAAGGCGCCGCGCGGATGCTTGTCGAAACCAATGGCGATGCCGACGTCGTGCTGGCCCGATGCGATGGCCTGCCATGATCCGATCAAAGCCGATCCGCCTGTCGCGCAGCCGTTTTTCACGTTGATAAAGGGCAGGCCGGTCAGGCCCAGCTCATTGACGATTGTGTCGGCATTGCCCGCCGAATCCGACCCGCCAAACCCGAACTGCATGTCTGCCCATTCCAGCCCCGCATCGGCCAGCGCCTGCCGCGCCGCATAGGCGCCCTGTTGTAATCCCGACAGGCCATCGGTGCGACCGAAGGGATGAATGCCGATGCCGATGATGTAGACGCCCTGCATCGGCCTACTCCCCACCGGCCGGAGCGAAGGCGTAGATTCGCACTTCATTGCCATTGGCATCGATGCTGAACGGCACAACGGCCAGCTGCATGGGCATGCCGATCGTCAGCGCGTCGAAGGCGACATTCGCCAGCCTCGCTTCGACGATAATAGCGCCGGGCAATTCGACATAACCGATGGCAAATGGTTCGAAATCTTCCGGCCCCGCATAGGGCGGCGACTTCGGACGAAAGCGTTGCACGGTCCAGGACCATAATGTCCCCTGGCGCGGCAAATCGACAGCTTCCCAAAGCGCCTTGCCCTCCGGGCAGGGAAATACGATGCGGCCGCTCTCGCGATGCCGTCCGCCGATCAGCGTTGGTTCGGGCTTCTCCCGGAACACCCCATCCGCAATTGCAATCGCGCTCAACGTCCTGCCTCTCGATCGACCAATTCAATGGCACTATGAGAAAGGCGCGCGCGAAATTCTTCTGTAAGAAAGCATAGTTTCAGGCGTTCGGCGGACGGCCAGCCTGCCGCAGAGACGGAAAGCTGTCCGCTATTTTCCGGCGGTCAGCGGTTCGTTTGCCGTATGCCTGGCAATGACGGCAGCCACATTGCCAAGATATCCCAGCTGCGTCGCCTTGAACACCGTCTGGCTGCGGTTGACAGCCTGCAGTTTTGTCGCCGCGTTGTGGATGTGAAAGCGTACGGTCGCGCAGCTCCGGTTAAGGATCAGCGAAATTTCCATGTCGGTCTTGCCGACAGCGGCCCAGCGCAGGCATTCCACCTCACGCTTTGAGAGGCGACAATTTTTGGGGATCCAGGGGCGCTGGCTGGTCACCCGCGTATAGCCGTTCACAAAACGGCGCGCATGATATTCCAGCTGATCGACATAGAGTTCAAATTCATTCGCCAGATCGCTGCGCCCATTATTCATTGGCGAAAAGCTGACCGCGCCGATCTGCCCGAAGGGCATGTGTACGGGGACCACGATCACCGCTGTGGCATTCACCTCGTCGCTGAACTGCGAAAGATCGATCTGATCCAGCAGCGGGTTCGGAGCGCGCGTGTAGATACCTTCGGCATTGGCCCAGAACGGTTCGCCTTCATAGCGGCAGGCGGAGGTCAGCGGTGAACTCAGGGCCAGTAACGGCTTCTTCCACCATTGCTCCTTTGAGGCCGGCCAACCGAAGACCAAACTGGCGAGGATATCGCCGTCCTCATCGCACATCGGGGTCTTGGATGCGATATTGGCACAGGCCGCGACACGGAAATGGCCTAATTCCCTGGCAAGGTCGCGCAGCGCCTCGGCTGCGGGCCGTATGTCGGATGCCGACGCTATTGCTGTCGGCGCATGCCTGCTCGACGCGAATCCGGTGTTCAGCCTGTGACCTTCGCCGTCATCAATCGTGCAGGCAACTAAGGTGTCGCCTGATCTCTCCATGGGCGGCACTCTATATCCGCGCAGGATGGCGCACAAGGAGCGGGGGCATAAAACCTATCATTACTGATAGGTATTGAGCCGGTCCGGCGCTGCACCTCATGTTGAACTATCGGAAAATGCAGGCGGCGCTGGCATGGTTCAACGTGCATATCCGTCGCCGGAACAATGAAGGCACGCCATATTCCGGCTGCCCGGCGAAGCAACTTCTAGGGGACGACGGCTTGAATTTCGATTTGAGCGAAGAGCAGGTATTGCTGCGGGATCTGGTCCTCAGATTCGGTGCGGATCATTATGACCCGGCAAAGCGTCTCGCTTATCTGGGTGAAGCGGCGGGCTTTGCATCGGCGAATTGGCAAATACTGGCCGAAACAGGGCTGCTCGCTTTTGCCTTGCCTGAAGAGGCAGGTGGCTTCGGCGGGTCTGACGTGGATATTATCACCGTCATGGAAGCCCTGGGGCGCTTTGTCGCGGTTGAACCGATCTTGCCATCGATCATATTGGGGGCGGGCGCGCTTTGGGAGGCTGGCTCCGCCGAGCAACGGGAGCGATTATTGCCGCTCGCCATATCCGGCGAGCGCTTCGTCTCGCTGGCGCTGTTCGAACGCGAAAACCGCTTCGACCTTGCCAATTTCCGCACGCAGGCAGCGGTCAAAGGCGATGGCCATGTCCTTTCCGGCAGCAAGCAGATGGTCCTGGGCGGCGGCTTCGCCACGCGGCTGATCGTTGCGGCACAGCTGGATGGCCATGCCGAACCGCGTTTGTTTCTGGTCGATGCCGATGCGCCGGGGCTCGGCATCCGCAACTATCGGCTGGTTGATGGCTCGGTTGCAAGCGACATCGGCTTTTCCGATGTTCCGGCGCAGCTGATGGACCGCAGCGCCGCCGCGTTGGATGCCGTCCTTGTCAAGGGCCGCCTGGCGATCTGCGCGGAGCTGGTGGGCCTGATGGACATGATGTTTCAGGCCACGCTAGACTATCTCAAGACGCGCAAGCAGTTCGGCCAGCCCCTGGGGTCATTTCAGGCGCTTCAGCATCGAATGGCCGATTGTTACGCCCGTCTGGAACTCAGCCGTTCGCAGCTCTACCGGGCTGCGGGAAACAGTTCCGGGCGTGGGCGGGATGCGGCCATTGCCGGGGCGAAAATCTATATTTCGGAGAGCGCAATGCATATCGGGCAGGAAGCGGTGCAGTTTCATGGCGGGATCGGCACCACCGAGGAGTTGCTGGTCGGCCAGGCCTTCAAGCGCGTTCTTGCGCTCGCGGCGCTGTTCGGTGATGCCGATACAGAGGTCGATGCCTATGTCCGTCTCACTGGTTCGTAAGCGCCCGCAGTTGCCGTTGTTTGGTGTCGGTGCGATAGATATTCCTGATGCCTGAAACATTTCACCGGGTCATAGAGGCCGGCAAGATCGAGGAGCGCGCACTCTTGTCGTTCCTGGTGAATGGCTGGCCTGTGCTGATTTGCCACGACGACGGAAATGTGCATGCGATGATCAACCGTTGCTCGCATGCCGCGGCTCAACTTGCGCCCGATGGCCGCGTCCGGCGCGGAATCGTGACGTGCCCGCTGCATGGCGCGCGCTTCAAACTGGACAGCGGCGAATGCGTGAGCGGTGCCGATTACAAGCCGCTCAGGACGTTCGCCTGGCGTGAAACGGCGGACGGCTGGATCGAGGTAGCGGTTCCGGACGAATCGCCGGGAGCCGAGCATTTGCCCGTCGCCCCGCTCAGCTGACGTCCTGCTCCTGCACGCACCTCACGCCGTTCAGCCGGCGGATTGCTTGCACCAGTCGATACCCCGCCGCAGCAATTCGTAAAAAACCGGCAGATCCCAGGCGCAGCGATCTACGCTGGGCCACCAGTCGAGGAAGGGCTGCATGTCGTAATGGCCGCGGCAATGGCCGAGTGTGTTGTACAGGACTGCGCCTTCTCCCTGAGCCTTGATGTACATGACCGGATGCCGGTCATGTTCCCACTCATGCTCGTCAAACCCGGTCGCATCACCGGAAAATTCCGCGTCCAGCAGGACGTGCAGATTGCCGTGCCGTTCCATTAGATAGAGTTCATCGGTCGTATCGAAGGGCTCTATGCCGTTAGTCAACGCATGGTTGGCATCGGCGACCTCAACCCGATAGGGCGCAATCGGGGGGTGCGCGATGAACTGGCTGCCGAGCGTTTCCATCATCAACGGTGCCCAGCGGGGACTGCCGTAAAGGCCGTTATCGAACAGGCGAAGCACGGAGTTTGTGCCGTGCAGCGCATACCACCGGCCGCCGTCGCGCACCCACTGGCGCAGCGCCTCCTGCGTTTCGAGCGAGGGGACGACGTCGCAGGTATAGGTAATCAGAAAATCGGCGGCCCTGATGGCGTCCAGATTGCCATAATCTTCAAACACCCGCGTCCGCACCCGCTGGTCCTCGCTCAGGAGTTTGAGCAGTTCGAGGCGGGCGAAGTCCATGTCATGATATAGCCCGCCGACAATGAGGACGCAGTCGATGCGGCTTGGGCGTTCTTCGGTCATCCGACCCTCTCCATACGGGACGATCCGGTCAATATTGCACGCGCTTGGTCATGCCGCCATCCAGCACCAGGTTCGCGCCGGTCATGTAACGACAGGCGGGCGACGCGATGAAGGAGATGGCGCGCGCCGCTTCCTCGCCCGTCCCCATCCGGCCGACCGGAATCTGCTGCAGGATCGAATCATGAAAGTCGCGCATATTCTCCTTGATATAGGCCCATGGACCGTCATCAGTGTAAATCGGGCCGGGCGTTACGCAATTTACGCGGAGACCTTGCGGTGCATATTTTTGCGCCAGCGCCGCGCTGTAATTGATGATTGAGGCTTTCAGCGCATTATAGGGTTGCGGACCCATGAAATCTTCTACCGCACCGGTAGAGGAAATCATGACGATCGATCCGGCGTCGGATTTTTCCAGCGCCGGCAAAGCTGCCTGAATGCCCCGCACCAGCGGCAAAATGTCGCCGTTGAAGACGGTTTCCCAAGCCTCCGGCGTGTCCACTCCCGGGTTTACGGACACGAACGAAATGAAGATATCGCATCCGCCCAACTCTTCGGCCGCATTGGACACCCATCGCGGAAAAGCTTCCGCGTCCGTCACGTCGACAGCGCCGCCGACGGCCTTCACACCCAGCGCGCTGACTTCACTGACGACATTATCGACCTTTTGCTGCGTGCGTCCGCACAATGCGACATCGCATCCTTCGGCCGCCAGCACCTTGGCCACGGCCCTGCCTATACCGGCGTTCGCCCCCGCCAATATTGCCTTTCGTCCCTTCAGACCAATGTCCATATGTGCAGCCTTTCCTGGCGGTATCGGGTTTGCGGCCCATGGAGTGGGCCTTTTGCCGATGTTTTACCGACAATGGCGGCAACGGACACTGACAATTCCATCAGTGGTGCGGTTGCACGATCATACCGCCTTAGCGCATTCGACAGGCTGAGCGGCGAGCGATTTGATGTAAGAGTCCGCAGGATGCGGAGAGCGATATATGGTTGAAAACAGGATTTCCACACTTGCCGACCTGGTCCGCCGCCATGCAGTCGAGCGGCCGGAGGCGATTGCGCTGATTTTCGAAGGCCGTGAAACCAGCTTCCGACTTCTTGACCTTCACGCCAGTCGGATTGCCAATGGGCTGATCGCGGCGGGATGTGAGCCGGGGGACAGGGTCGCCTATATCGGGCGGAACCGGGATGAATATTTCGAATTCTGGCTAGGAGCGGTCAAGGCTGGTCTGGTGCTGGTTCCGGTGAACTGGCGGCTGGCGCAGCCGGAAGTTGCCTATATTCTTGATGATTGCCGTCCCCGTCTTGTTGTCTGCGAGCCTGAATTCCTGAACCGCATCGCCAATGCGGGCGTACAGATTATCGTCACTGAAACTGCGGAACATCACCCACTCTTTTCCTCATGGCGCGATGCGCAAAGCGATGCCGATCCCCGTCGCGACGCCGGCTATGACGATGCCGTGCTCCAGCTTTATACATCGGGGACCACCGGCAACCCCAAAGGGGCGCTGCTTTCCAACCGCAGCCTGCTCGGTCTTCGCGCCTCGACGCCGGTCGAGGATCTGCCGCAATGGTACCGCTGGACCGACGATGACGTCGCGTTGATCGCCATGCCAATCTTTCATATCAGCGGGTCGGGCTGGGGGCTTTGGTCGTTGCAGCATGGCGCAAAGGGCGTCGTCGTGCGGGAATTCGATCCCGCCCAGGTGCTTGACCTTCTGGTGACCTTCCGCATCACCAAGATCATCATGGTTCCGACCGCCCTGCGCATCGTGTGCGATCACCCTGCGGCGGCGTCCACCGACTTCAGCTTCCTCAAATATATCTGCTATGGCGGTTCGGCTATCCCGCTTGATTTGCTGCGGCAGGCAATGGCCATCTTCGGCTGCGGTTTTGCGCAGATGTACGGGATGACCGAAGCGGCGGGCACGGTCATCGGCCTGCCGCCGGAAGATCATGATCCGGATGGCAATCAGCGGATGCGCGGGATCGGCATACCGTTGCCCGGCGTTCGGGTTCGCGTCGCCGACGAAGAAGGCAAAGACCTTCCCCCAGGAGCGATCGGCGAGATCAAGGTCGCGTCCGAGGCAAACATGATCGGCTATTTCGGACGGCCGGAGGCGACAGCCGAGACCATTGACGCGGACGGCTGGCTCCGCACTGGCGACGCTGGATGGATGGACGAGGACGGTTATTTCTATCTGGCGGACCGGATCAAGGACATGATCATTACGGGCGGCGAGAATGTCTATCCGGCAGAGGTCGAGAACGCGCTCTATTCGCATCCGCAGGTGGGCGATGTGGCGGTGATCGGCGTTCCCGATCCCAAATGGGGCGAGGCGGTTAAGGCGATCATTGTGCCTGCGGGCGATTACCTGCCCGAACCGGCGGACCTGATTGCCTGGGCGCGCGAGCGGATCGCCGCCTACAAGGTACCGAAATCCATTGATTTCCGTGACCAGCTGCCGCGCAATCCATCGGGGAAGATATTGCGCCGGCTGCTTCGCGACGAATATCGTTGACCTCGCCTTTTCAGCAGGTTGCTTCCGGCCTGGGCGGGCATAGTCTGTAGGTAACGAGCGCCCCCCAATATCGGGAGAGCTCTAATTTCCCTCATCCACCGGACCTGAGCAGCCTCCAACAGAACGGAACGCCTTATGATCGTTATTACCGGCCAGATCTTCACGGACCAGGAAACGCTTCCAAAACTCTATGCCAGGCTGAAGCAATTGTGCGAACCTTCGCGCGCCGAGGAGGGCTGCCTGTTCTACCATATGGCGATGGAGGATGAGGAAAAGGGCGTCATCCTGGCCGTCGAGGGATGGCGCGACACAGAGGCGCTTCAGGCGCATCTTGCGCTCCCGGACATCGTCAAGCTGTTGTCGGACTTCGAAGGCAAATTCTCCAACGACATCCAGATCCATGAAGTCAGTTCGACGCAGAAGCTGTCGGTCTGAACGCTCAGCGATATTCTGCCCCCATCTCTCCATAATGGGGCAGACGGAAGGCCCGGTCGCATGCGGCCGGGCCTTTTTGCTATTGGCGGGGTTTAACGGGACGTCATGCCGCCATCGATCACCAGTTCCGAGCCGGTCATGAAGCTGGCAGCCGGCGAGCACAGATAGACGATCCCGGTCGCGATTTCGTCGGGCGTGCCCATTCGGCCCATGGCATGGCCGGCCGAAACTACCTTTCGTGCGGATTCTTCATCCGGGAACAGCCCGGTTTCGACATAGCGGGCGTAAATCGTGTCCATCATTCCGGTATCGATCCCGCCCGGATGCACGCTGTTCACACGGATCGGCCAGCCCAGCAGCGCATATTCGTTGGCGGCGCTTTTGGTGAAGAGCCGGACCGCCCCCTTGGTGGCGCAATAGGCCGCCATATAGGCAGCGCCGACAAGTCCTCCGACCGAGGAGAGGTTAACGATGGACGAACCGCCCTTGCGCTCCGCTCCGCTGCGGCGGAGCAGATCGGCGGCGGCCCTTGTGCCAAGGAACGTTCCATCGACATTGACCGCCTGGCACTTGCGCCATTCGGCAAGGCTGGTCTGTGCGATGGTGCCGGTCACGGAAATGCCCGCATTGTTGACAAGCATGTCCAGTCGGCCCTGTTCGGCTTCGATCCGGGCCACAAGGGCGGTCCAGTCGTCCTCGTTCGTGACATCAAGCCGGCGATAGGCAGCGGCGCCATCGACGCTCGCTTCGGCCGCAAGATCGGTGGCGATGACGGTCGAACCCGCGTCGGCGAGCACCCGGCAAGTTGCGCGGCCGATGCCGCCGGTTGCGCCGGTGACAAGGGCGACGGTTCCGGAAAGATCGAACGGGTTCATTGCTTGCACTCCTATCGCGCGGTCCAGCCGCCATCGACGACGACTTCGCTGCCTGTCATGTAGCTGGCGTCGTCGCTCGCCAGGAAGGCGACGACCTTGCCGATTTCGCTCGGCTGAGCGAGCCGTTTCATCGGTGTATTATGCACGACGCCATCCTTCAGCATCTGGACCGAAAGACTGGGATCGCGTTGCGCCCAGCGCTCGAATCCCTTTTTAAGCAGGGGCGTATCGACAAAGCCGGGGTGCACGCTGTTCACCCGGATGGGGATGCCGGCGTCCGCAAATTCCAGCGCGTTCGACTTGGTGAGCAACCGCACTCCGCCCTTGGACGCGTTATAGGCCGAAACATTGCCCATGCCGACAATGCCCATGATCGAGCTGATGTTGATGATGCTCGATCCGTAGGGGGTCGTGCGCCCTGCCTTTTCGAGCAGCGGCTGAAAGCTTTTGGTGCCAAGGAACACGCTGTCCAGGTTGATCGTCATCAGCCGCCGCCAATCCTCCAGCGCGGTTTCCTGCACCTTGCCGGTCAGGTCGCTGCCGACATTATTCACCAGAATGTCGAGACGGCGGAAGTCGGCTTGCACCCGGTCCCTTGCGCGTTGCCAGTCCGTTTCGGACGTGGCGTCGAGCCTGATATAATGTGCCTGCCCGATGCTTCTGCTGACCGTTGCCGCTTCGGCGCTGCCTTCCGGATCCAGATCCGTGAGGATGGTTGTCGCGCCATCTGCGGCCAGGCATTCGGCGATTGCCCGGCCTATGCCCCGCAATGCGCCCGATACCAGGGCTACGCGTCCCTCGAGCCTGCCCGCCATAGTGCCGTCCTTTCCATGGGTCGCCGGTTCCTTAAGCGCCGGCATTGCTTGACCAGCTTTTCCGCTTTGTCGCTTGGCGCTTCACCTGCCTCTTTTTACAGGTTCATGTGACATCCGATACGTGCATGGAGCATGCCATGAAGGATAAGCCGCGCCCAGCCGTGGCGCCGAATCCCACGGAGGCATGAATGGACCCCGCTCGCTACGCCGCCACAAAATCCCGCGTGGAAAATCTCTATGCACATACGGCACAGGGGCGCTGGGAAGAAGTCGAGGCCCAACTGACCGACGATTTCCGGATATTGGAGGCCGATAGCCTCCCTTATGCGGGCGAGTATAAGGGCAAGGGGGCGCTTCAGGAGCTTTACACGAAGGTGTTCGCTTTTTGGGAGGATGCCGAGCTGGAAAGAGGCGACATCACCATTTCGGAAGATCATGCGATCGTCCTCGTGACGGTCCATGCGACGTCGCGCCATAACGGGCAGCGCCTGACGATGCCGCTATGCGAAGTGTTCCACCTGCGTGGCGACAAATTCTGCGGCATCACCCCGTACTATTTTGATACCGCCGCTATAGGCCGGGCGACGGGCACTAATATGGCGGTTTGAGAGTTGGAGCGGATGCATGACTGATCTTTCGGGCAAGATGGCATTGGTGACTGGCGGCACGTCGGGCATTGGCCGGGCGACGGTGCGACGGCTGGCGCGCGATGGCGCCAGGGTGTTGTTCACCGGATCAAACGAGGAAGCGGCCCGCACGCTGTGCGAAGAGACAGGCGCAATTTTTGCGAAGGCTCGCGTGCAGGACGAAGCCGCCTGGGACCGCATTTCGGCGAAAATCAGCGCTGAATTCGGGCGGCTCGACATTGCGTTCGCCAATGCCGGTACGGAGGCGGGCGACGGCAGCGTCGAATCGATTTTGTTGGACGACTGGAACGCGATCATCGGCGTCAACCAGACCGGCGTGATGCTGACCGCCAGGACGGCGGTCAGGCTGATGCGCGCCAATCCCGGTGGCCCCAGCGGTTCGATCATCATCAATTCGTCCATGTCGGCGCATAAGGTGATGGGGAACTATATGGCCTACTCGGTCACCAAGGCTGCAGTGCTCGCCATGGCCAAGTCTGTTGCCATTCACTGCGCCACTGAAGGCCTGCCTATCCGGTGCAACGCGATCCTGCCCGGCGTGGTCGAAACGGAAATGATCACCGCGATCATCGACAAGTCGGGCGCGCCCGAAGCGGCGCGCGCCGCATACTGTTCGATGTCGCCCATGCGGCGCATGGGCCGCGTCGAGGAAATCGCGGCTCTGGTGGCGTTCCTCGGGTCCGATGAGGCCGGTTTCATATCGGGCGCCGAATACGCCATCGATGGCGCCTCCACCGCCGGCATGACGGGCGTCTAGCCAAATCCGCCGCTGGCCGACGGGGCAGGACATGAAAAATCGGACCCCAACCTATTTCAAACAGCAGGTGCCAGATGCCTGCGTTGTGCGCCATGGTTCAGGAAAGTCATAAACCAAGGGGGCCTGAAAGATGAATGTTATGCTGAACCTCAAACTCGCCGGAAGCGCCATGGCGCTCGCATCCATGCTGGCGGTACCGGCCTGGAGCCAGGCAGCAGATCCGGCGGCAGCGCCTGAACTGGGCGGGTTGCAGGACATCGTCGTTACCGCGCGGAAGCGGACAGAGAGCGCGCAGGACGTGCCGGTTGCCATGACCGCGATTTCGGCCGAGCAGATTGCGCAGCGGGACCTCACCAGCCTGGAAAAGGTTGCCGCAGCCACGCCGAACTTCTCCGTCGGGAGGGCGTCAAACGGTTCGGGCGCATCGCTGACGCTGCGCGGCATCGGCTCATCGGCGACATCGATCGGTATCGAGCAATCGGTGGCCGTGGTTGTCGATGGCGTCTATTACGGTCAGGGCCGCGTCATCAACGAAGGCTTTTTC
>CBHCMH010000025.1:0-11206 GCA_965974445.1 uncultured Rhizorhapis sp. | reverse complement strand
GGCATCGACGATCGCCGCAGGAACTGCGACATTGATCGTTGCCGCGGGGGCCTTCGCGCCGGTTGCGCTCCTTGTCTTCGCAATTCCGATGCTCGGCATAGCAAAGGCCTACCACGCGCTCGGCGCGCGCGACGCGAACGCTGGAGCATCCTACCAATGGACGACCGCCATTTTTGGCAAGGCCTTGGGCTTCTTTGCTGGCTGGTCGTTGCTCGTCGCTACCCTGCTGTATATGGTCACCGGCACTGTCCCGATCGCAACCGCCACGCTCAACGTGATCGCCCCTCACCTGGTGGGGAATGTCGTCATCACTTCAGTGGTGGCAAGCCTCTGGTTCGTGGTTGTCTCCGCGATCGTGGTTGCCGGCATCACGGTGACCAAGCGGGCGCAGATGATTCTGACGATGGGGCAGCTCATTATCCTCATCGTCATCCTTGTCGCGGCGCTCGCGTACCTCGCGTCTGCCGGGACCACCGGGAAATTCGGAATGGATTGGCTCGGGCGGGGGCTGACACTGGACAAGCTTGCCGCCAGTTCCCTGGTCGCCGTCTACTTCTTCTGGGGCTGGGACGTGACCTCTAATCTTGGCGAGGAGACTGTCGGCGGCGGCGAGGAAGCCGGTCTCGGCGGACTCTTCAGCATCTTCATTACAATCCTGCTATATGTCGGTTTTGCCGCCGTCGCACTGCTGTTGTTCCCCGGACCGGGCGCGGGGAATCTGACGGACAACCTCATCTTCGACATTGCGAACCGGGCCGGCCTGTCTCATGGAGGCGCCATTCTCGCATCCGGCGCCGTCATATTGTCGAGCATCGCAGCGCTTGAGGCTACGATGATAATGTTTTCCCGGACCCTGTTCGCGATGGGACGAGACGGATCGATGCCCTCCACGTTCGGGAAGGTCGATGATCGCACGCAATCGCCCTCGCGCGCGATCTACGCCATCATCGCGCTTGGCCTGGCCTTGATCTGGGGATCGGCTCTCATGCCGAGCGTGGAACTTGTATTATCCTCATCGGTGCGTGCGGTGGGCTTTCAGGTCAATTACTATTTCGCGATCGCCGGGCTGGCAGCGGCCTGGGTCTTCAGGGGCAGTTACAAGGAATCGATCCGGAAGTGGCTGGTCCTGTGCCTGTTTCCCGCGGCCAGCAGCATTGCGCTGATCTGCCTGGGTTTTTACGCAGTGACGACCTTTGACCTGTGGACCAACGTCATCGGGCTTGGCACCTTCGCGCTTGGCCTGTGCTTCTTGTGGATGAGTTATCGTCCTGCCATCAAGCAGATGCTCGCCGATAACGAGATTCTTGGGACCTAGTGATTCCGCTCGGATGGGGGAATGCGCATTCCCCCATCCGACCATTTGTAAGAAGTTCAGTGACCGCGGCATTCCATCCCGCTCTGGACTCGTTCCGGTTATGATTGGACCGGAACGAGTCCAGATTTATTCGTTCTCCGTGATTTTCGAGTCGGCAGGTGATTATCTTCGGTGAACTTCGTTTCCACCTGTCCCGAAATCACTATAGCTCCCGCGAAGGCCGGCAGGGTCATTCGATCACAAAATAGTGTATCCGGTTCGCGCCCGGGATTTTCTCGGCAACGCCCACGAATACGTGGCGCGACAGCCAGTCGTGCGGACCCTCCGGCACATCGAACTTGGGTGTTACCCGCATGTAGTATTCGTGCGGCTCGGCATGTTCGCCGCGCGCCATCCGCTCGGCCACTTCGGGCGTATACGCCCAGCGATAGCCGCGATTCTGCATGTAGATTACCGTGCCGTCGTCCAGTTCCAGCATGTAGCGCGCATCAAAGTCGATCACCCCGTCGGGCCGCAGCAGCGGCCAGTCGCCGCCACTCATCGGGATCACACGTCCTTTGATGTCCGGCCCTTCGATCGCTCCTTCCACCGCATAGACCGCTGCCCGTGTCGCCCCCATTGTCGTGGGTTTCAGCCAGTAAGGCTTGCCCAGTGTCAACGAGATCGAGAAGACATAACGAAATTTCGGGGTGAAGCCGTGCCAATCAACCAACCTGATTCTCCCTGGAGGTGTCGAGAGGCTTGCATAAACATTATATTTGACCAATCAATAAATATCGCGCCGACTCACCAGAGGCGCGCAGCAAGAGAGGACTCCCGTTTGGAACAGATCGACCTTTCCCTGCGGCTCGAACATGTTTTCGACATCAGGATCAACTTCGATCGCCGCTGGTCCACGGAGCCGATCCATGCAAACGGACCACGCTTCGGTTATACTTCCGTGGGCTTGGGCAGCACGGTCAGCGGCCCCAGGCTGCAGGGCCATCTGGTCGATTACAGCGGCGCCGACTGGCCGATGATCCGCACTGACGGCGTAGTCGAACTCAATGCCCATTACATGATCAGGGCCGACGATGGTGCGCTGATATACATCCGCAATCTCGGCTATGTACATGGTCCCCTTGATCGGCCGGGCCACGAACCCGTCGCGCCATATTTTCGCTGTACGCCCTATTTCCGCGCGCCCGATGGCCCGCACGAATGGCTGAACCGGACGGTCATCGTCGGCAAAGGCGCACGGCGCCCGGCGGCCGAGGGCAGCGCCGAACCCGATCACTCGCTATTCCGATATTATGCCGTGCTTTGATCGCCGCCCTGAATAGCCTCGCGCAGCTGCCCCCCCACCTTGGAAAGCAGACTGTCCAGTTGCTGGCGTTCATCCAGGGTAAGGGCGGCCAACAGTCGTTCATGGAATCCCTTGCGCCGGGCAAGGGTGGATTCATGCTGCTCCCTGCCGCTCGAGGTCAATCGCAGGATCGAGGTTCGGCCGTCCTTCGGATTCCTGTGGCGCTCGACCAGCCCCCTGCGTTCCAGCGATCCGATCGCCCGGCTCACTTCGGCAAGGTCGGCCCAGGCCAACTCCGCAACGCGGCCGGGCGTACCGCCATCTTCCACAGCCGCCAGCCGAACGAGAACCCGCCATTCCGCATAGGTCAGTCCGTCCGCGTCCATAAGGTCGCGAATGGTCAGCCGGTCCATCACCTTGGCCAAAAGCCCGATGCGAAAGGTGGGGTAGTCCAACCCCTTGATCGCCCAGCCCGGCAGGCCAAGCGGATCGCCGGGGGTGTTCGATCGACTTGGCATTGTGCTGCCTGGTTCGTGCTTTTCCACCATTTCACACCTGAAGTTCTGCCGAAGGCATCGGACGCCCAATGGCGAGGCCATTTGATAGGGATCAAAAGAGCCGTACCGAGTCGACCCAAACACAGAAAATGCTTGCAAGCAAGTCGGTTCCCTGATTAATCAAGATAATTGCTGATCAGTCAATGAGTTTGGGCGAGGTTATCCAGAGTGCAATTTCCGGACACGAGCAATTTTACCGGCATCTTTGCGCCGTCAGGTATCGAGGCCGACGTGCCGCGACTGGAACTCCTTTCCGGCGCGGTGCCCCAAGCACTCGACGGAGCCTTTTTCCGCGTTGCGCCGGATCCGCAGTTCCCTCCGCTCGCGGGGGACGACATCTGGTTCAACGGCGACGGTATGGTCAGCCGCTTCGGTTTCCGTAGTGGCGAGGTTTCGCTGAAGCAGCGCTGGGTGCGTACCGAAAAGTTCGTTGCCGAGCGCAAGGCGGGAAGAGCTCTGTTCGGCGCCTATCGCAACCCCCTCACCGACGATCCTTCCGTTAAAGGCATGGTGCGCAGCACCGCAAACACCAATGTCATCGTCCATGCCGGAAAGCTGCTTGCGCTCAAGGAAGACAGTCCGCCCGTCTGGATGGATCCCGAAACGCTGGAGACGATCGACCCGGTTTATCGCTTCGGCGGTCGCATGACGTCGGAAACCTTCACCGCCCACCCCAAGATTGACGCGCCAACCGGCGAAATGCTTGCCTTCGGCTACGCTGCGCGCGGTCTTTGCACCCCTGACATGGCCTATTATGTGATCAACGCAAAGGGGGAGATCGAGCACGAAGCGTGGTTTGAGCTGCCCTATTACTGCATGATGCACGATTTTGCGTTCACCCAGGACTATGTCGTATTTCATGTGGTGCCTATCGTCGGGTCGTGGGAGCGGCTGCGTGCCAATCTTCCGCATTTCGGCTTCGATCGCCAGTGCGAGGTCTATCTCGGCGTCATGCCCCGGCGCGGACAGGCCCATGACTTGCGATGGTTTCGCGCGCCGACCTGCTTCGCCAGCCATGTGATGAACGCCCATAATGTGGGCAGCATGATCCATTTCGATGTGCCGATGGCTTCGGGCAACATGTTCCCGTTCTTCCCCGACACCGCTGGCGCGCCCTTTGATCCTGTCGCCGCCGCAGCACGAATGACGCGCTGGACGGTCGACATGGCGGCGAACAGCGACGAGATCAGAATGGAACCGCTTGCCGACCTGGTCGGCGAGTTTCCCCGCATCGACGATCGCTTTGCCGGACAGGTCAATCGTTATGGCTGGCAACTGGTCCAGGATGCCTCCCGCCCGGTGGACCTGCCGGGAATGCGCAGCGCCACCGGCATGATGATGAATGCCCTTGCCCGGATCGATTGCTCGACGGGTGAAACCGATAGCTACTGGGTGGGACCGACCAGTTCGCTACAGGAACCGGCCTTCATTCCCCGCCCGCACTCGATGGACGAGGGCGATGGCTATCTGGTCGCCATCGAAAATCGCCTTGCGGAAAAGGCTTCGCGCTTCTTGCTGTTCGATGCGCTCGACCTTGCCTCGGGGCCGATAGCAACGCTGGCAGTCCCATTCCGCATCCGCCCCGGTCTGCACGGCAATTGGGCCTCCGCGTCCGCCCTTGCGACCTGACACAATTTGATTCCGTAAAGGCCTCCTGAATGACTCTTGACCCACTGGTAACCTATCCGCGCCTTGGCATGTACATCGCAGGCCAGTGGATAACGGCAGCCGATCGGACCCATCGTGTCGTCAATCCCGCGACCGGCGAAACGCTGGGTGAATTGCCATTGGCCAGTGCCGCCGATCTCGATACCGCATTGCAGTGCGCCGAGCGCGGCTTCCGCTCCTGGCGCGCAACTCCGGTTGCAGAGCGGGCCCGCGTGCTGCGGGAAGCCGCCCGCCTGCTGCGCGAACGGATCGATCAGATCGCCATGGTTGCGACGCTCGAAGAGGGCAAGACGCTGGGTGAGACGCGCATTGAAACCATGGCCTGCGCCGCCCTGTTCGATTTCTATGCCGAGGAAGCCGCGCGCACCTATGGCCGAGTCCTGGTCAGGCCAGCCGGCACTCGCTCTCTTGTGGTGCATGAACCGGTCGGTCCTGTCGCTGCTTTCGCGCCATGGAACTTTCCCGTCCATAATCCCGGTCGCAAGCTCGGCGCGCCGATAGCAGCCGGGTGTTCGGTCATTCTCAAGCCCGCTGAGGAAACGCCCGCTTCAGCCATGGCGGTGGTGCAGGCGCTCGTCGATGCGGGGTGTCCGCCGGACGTGGTGCAACTGGTGTTTGGCGTGCCTGACGAAGTCTCCCGGCATTTGCTCGCCAGCCCTGTCATCCGCAAGGTCAGTTTCACCGGCTCAACGGCCGTTGGCAAGCACCTGATCCGGCTCGCCGCCGACACGGTGAAGCGTACCACGATGGAACTGGGTGGCCACGCGCCGGTCGTCATCTTCGATGATTGCGACCTTGAACGCACGGTGGAGACACTCGCGGTAGGGAAGGCGCGCAATGCGGGGCAGGTCTGCGTCTCGCCAACGCGCTTTTATGTCCAGGACGCCATTCATGATCGTTTCGTTGCCGCCTTTACGAAGCGATTCTGCGACATGCGGCTCGGCAACGGGCTGGATGCGCAAACGCGGATGGGTCCGCTGGCCAACTCGCGCCGCCTGTCCGCAATGGCAGATATCGTCGATGACGCGCGGCAGCAGGGCGCGCGCGTCCTGGGTGGCGGCGAACCGGGGGAGGGGCCGGGCTACTTCTGGCGACCGACCGTGCTGGCCGACGTACCGCTCCATGCTCGTATCATGAACGATGAGCCTTTCGGTCCGGTGGCGGCCATCGCCCGGTTCGATACGCTCGATCAGGCGGTGGAGCAGGCAAACCGTCTTCCGTTCGGTCTTGCCGCTTTCGCCTTCACCGAAAACGCGCGCCAGGCCAATCTGATCGCCGATGCAATCGAGGCGGGAATGGTCGGCATCAATACCACGGGTCTCGCTTCGGTCGATGCGCCGTTTGGCGGGGTCAAACAAAGCGGCCATGGCGCCGAAGACGGACCCGAGGGTCTGATGGCCTGTCTGGTGACCAAGACGATTCATCAGGTCTAGGACAGACAGGCTACAAGGGCCGGCGGACTGAATGACCGTCAGACCGGTGACGGAAAGGGATGATCGAGATGCCATCGCAGACTTTCGACGTGCAGGATTTCATTGACCGGCAGCGACTGCGTCCGGTCCATTTCGGCATTCTCGCCCTGTGCTTCCTCGTGATGTTCGTCGATGGCTTCGACATCTACATGGTTGGAAAGATTGCCCCGGCCATCGCCGGGGACTTCGGTGCAGCACCTGCTGCCATAACGCCGGTGATCGTCATGCAGCAGATCGGACTGGCGACGGGGGCGTTCCTGATGAGCCCGTTGGGCGACAGGCTGGGGCGTAAGCGGATGCTGCTGATCGCTTTCGCAGCGTTTGGCCTGCTAACCATTGCCACGGCATTCTCGCCATCCATCATGGTGCTTGCCGCCCTGCGCGGCATCACGGGGCTGTTCCTGGCGGCGGTCCTGCCCTACGCAGTCGCGCTGATCTCGGAATTCACACCGTTGCGCCAGCGCGCCATGTTTCTCTCCGCAGGAATGGCAGGCTTTAGCCTGGGCAATGTCGCGGGATCGATGACCGCATTGCTGGTGCCCGATTATGGCTGGGAAGCTGGTTTCTTTGTCGGAGGCGCAATGCCGCTGGCGCTGCTCCCGGTACTGGCTCTGTGCTTGCCCGAATCCATCGCTTTTCGTGCAGCAAAGGATGCCACGGACCCTGCCATTGCGCGTACCGTCCGCCATCTTTCCCCGGAAACGGTCCTGACCGGGGACGAGCGCTTCCTCGTCCGCACCAATCAGCCAGGCAGCCGTCGCGCCAATCCGGTCGATCTGTTCCTCGAAGGACGTGGTGTCACCAGTACTCTGCTTTTTGCCGCGTGCTTCTTCTCGATGGGCACGATCACATTGGTCGCAGCGTGGATGCCCAGCTTCTTTCAGCAGATGGGAGGCATTTCGATCCAGCAATTCGCACGTGTGGCCATGATCGGTTTGCTCGGAGGAATCGTCGGGATGCTCTCGATCGGTGCGCTGCTCGATCGAGTCAGCCGCGAATTGCCGATACCCCTCTTCTTCCTTGGCTATTCTGCGGCGATTATGGTGCTGGGCTATGTGCCATTCGGCAGCGGCTGGTTCACTCCCGCACTCTTTGCCATGGCCTTCTTCCAAGGGGGAGGGCAGGCCGGCCTGAACATGACCATGGCCCGCGTCTACCCCACTCGCATTCGCAGCACCGGTATCGGGTGGGCAGGCGGCGCAGGCCGGATAGGGGGCGTCATTCTCCCGTTGTTCGGGGGCTATGCGCTGACCCAGGCCTTCCCCTTGCAACTCACGCTTGGGGTTGTCGCTGCGTTTCCGTTCACGGTGGCGGTTCTTGTCGTCTTTCTTGGCCGGGCAGTGCGGCGCACGACGTCTCCTTCAGCCTGAAAAACCCATCGGATAAGCACTTTTGCCATTATAGTTGACTAATCAAAGAATCATTGACGTGCGCATCAAGCAGAGATAATCAGTCATCTGATCATTATGATCCAGAACAATAACATTACCGATTGGGAGGAACCGATGAAGCCTGAACCTTGCTCACTGCCCGCACATTCCCTCCTTGCCGGGCCCCTCGCTCTGATCCTTGCCTACGCCTTGGCGTCGACCGCACAGGCGCAAGGCCGCGACGGCAGCGAGGCCGACTCGCAATTGGACGAGATCGTCGTCACGGCGACACGACAGGACGAAAGACTGAACAAGGTTCCGGTCAGCGTCGCGGCCTTCAGCGCTGAAACCATGGACCGCCAGGGCGTTCGTAACATTGGGGACATCGCCCGCATCACGCCGGGTCTTACCTTCACCAGCGACACGTTCGGTTCCGACACCAGCACCAACATCTCGATCCGCGGCATTTCCTCAAGCTCGGGCGCGGCCACCACCGGCATCTATGTCGATGACGTCGCCATCCAGATCCGCTCGAACGCACAAACGGCGTTCGGTACCGCCTTCCCGCGCGTGTTCGATCTCGACCGCATCGAGGTGCTGCGCGGTCCGCAAGGCACGCTGTTTGGAGCGGGTGCGCAAGGCGGCGTTGTCCGCTTCATCACGCCCAAGCCGAGCCTTGACGTCACCTCGCTTTATGGCCGCGCCGAATTGGCGTTTACGCGCAGCGGCGACCCCAGCTACGAAGGTGGTCTTGCGGCCGGCGTTGCGCTTGTTCCCGGGAAAATCGGTGTCCGCGTCAGCGCCTACTACCGCAAGGACGGTGGCTGGGTCGATCGAAAGCCGTTCAATGTCGCGACACCCGACAGCACCGAAACATACAAGAACGCCAATGACTCCGATACGCTTGCCCTGCGCACCGCCGTAAACTTTCAGCTTGGCGAGACCGTCAGTGCAACACCCGCGATCTACTATCAGCGCATACGAAATGATGACACCAGCACGCTTTGGGGCAATCTGACGGACACTGAGAATGGCCGCTTCGTCAATGGCTATTCGCTAGCCCAGACTGCCAAGGACAGTTTCGTCCTGCCCAGCCTCAATATCACGGCAGACTTCGGCTCGGTCGAGCTTTCCTCGGTGACTGCCTATTTCGATCGGAAGGGCGAGAGCATCCAGGACTATACGAACCTCAATACCAACTTCATTTTCGAAACGCCCTACCCATTTGTTCCGGGATGGAAGGCTCCCGGCGCTGCCAATGCCCGGCAGAAGATGTTCTCACAGGAAGTGCGGCTTTCTTCAACCGATCGCGAAGCCCCCATCCGCTGGACGGTCGGTGCCTACTATAGTCGCGCGCGCCAGATCGAGAGTTTCAAGATCGAAGATCAGTTCACCGCCGATATCATCCCGCTCGAATTGATCTTCGGTATCGGCCTGACCGACGGACGCTACATCTTCACCTCCGCCAACGATACAACCGACAAACAATGGGCGCTGTTCGCGCAGGTTGATGCCCGCCCGGCTCCAGGGCTGACCGCCACGCTGGGCCTGCGCTACAGCGGCACCACCTTCGACTTTCGCCGCGATCTGGGCGGTCCACTCAACTATACCGGCAGCGGCCCGGAAACGACCACCACGACAGGCGTGCAGAAAGCAAAGCCGTTTACGCCAAAGTTCGGCCTGAGCTATGAAATCGACGATGCCAACATGGTCTATGCCTCTGCCGCGAAGGGCTTCCGCGTGGGTGGCGTGAACCCGCCGCTCTTCGCCAGCTGCCAGGTGCAGAACTATCCGGCGACATTCGATCCCGATACAACATGGAGCTTTGAAGCCGGCGCCAAGAACCGCCTGTTCGGAGGCGCGCTGCGCACCGATGCCAGCGTGTTCCACATCCGCTGGGACAATATTCAGCAGTTCATCCTCGCCGGGTGCGCCGGAGCAGGCTTCCGCGACAATATTGGTGGTGCACGCAGCCAGGGCTTCGACCTGCAATTCACCATCCGCGCCAGCGATGCGCTGCAACTCAGCGGCTCCGTCGGCTATGTCGATGCCAAGTTCACCAAGACTGTCATTTCCGACGGCGTGATTTTCGGCCGCAAGGGCGATGCCCTGCCCGGATCACCGTGGCAGCTCACTGGCAACCTCGATTACACGACTGGATTGAACGAAAGCACTGATGGCTATTTTCATGCCGATGTGCGCTACAACAGCCACAACAACGGCAAGCTGGCCTCCTATGACAATCCCCGTGCCTCAGGCTACGACCCGAACCTGCAATTCGACCCAGCTGTCACTGAAGCCAATGTCCGCATCGGTATCCGCACCGGGCGAGTGGATGCGTCGCTGTTCGTCAACAACCTGTTCGACACAGCGCCCTTGCTTGGGAAGTCGCATGACACCGAAGCGTCTCCGCTCTTTTACTATCGCACGGTCCGGCCCCGCACAGTCGGCCTGACGATCGCATACCGCAACTAAGATGGTTGCGTCCTCATCGGCGACGGGCGCATCTCTTGGCTTGGTCCGGACCTGGACATAGGCTGAAGGCGGAATATTGATCGACACGATGGCGGAGAAACAAAACATTGACCGAACCCAACCACGATCCGACTTCGATGGCGGCACTCTATGGGCGTCCCGGATTTGTGATCCGGCGCGCCCATCAAATTATCCTCGCCTTGTTTGACGAATCCGCCGCCGATCTGGGCATCACCACTACACAGTATAGCGTACTCCACGCCTTGCGCGCGCGGCCCGGTGTGGACCAGAAGGCTCTGTGCGGACTGATCGGCATAGACCGCTCCACCGCCACCATGGTGTTGCGTCTGCTCGAAAGGAACGGCCTGGTTCTACGTACGCAGAGTGAGCAGGACCGCAGGCGCAACCAGCTTTGCCTCACTCCTTTGGGAGAGGACATGCTGATCCGCGCCGCACCGCTCGGCGATGCGATTTCGAACAGGATGCGTGAGGTGTTCGACGCCGACGAGATGGCCCAGTTGCTCCGCCTGCTCGGCAAGTTCGTGGAAAATTTCAACGACTGCGTCCGGATTCCGCTGCTCCCCGATGCCAGCTCCGGATAGAAAATTTCCCATTCCAACGAGATGTTTCCAGATGCCTTCACAACATCAAACACCTGTCATCATCGTCGGCGCTGGCCCCGTTGGCCTGTGCCTTGCGCTCGATCTCGCCTCGCGGGGCGTTTCGAGCGCTATTGTCGAGCGCAATCCAGCGGGCGCGAACGAGACCGTACGCTGCAATCATGTGTCGTCCAGAACGATGGAAACCTTCCGCCGTCTTGGGTTCGCGACGGACGTCCGCGTTGTTGGTCTACCCGACGACTACCCCAATGACGCGGTCGTGCGGACAAGAGCCACGGGACGCGAACTCGCCCGCATTCCCATCCCCTGCCGTCGCGATCGCTTTGTCCGCAAGGACGTTCCCGATGGCTGGTGGCCGACGCCGGAGCCGCCGCACCGCGTCAATCAGATATTCTTCGAGCCGATCCTGCTGGAACGAGCGCTCGCCAATCCGCTGATAACGTT
>CBHCMH010000024.1:0-11621 GCA_965974445.1 uncultured Rhizorhapis sp. | reverse complement strand
GGCAAAGCCGTTCGGCGTCGATGCGGAACGGGCGGGGGCACTGGCGCGGCAGGTGATCGCGGCTGGGGCGGACTGGCGCGGTTTTCATATTTTCGCGGGCTCGCAGGCGCTGGACGCGGACGCCATCATTGAGACGCATCGGGCGACAGTGGCGCTGGCCGCCCGCCTTTCCGAGCAGGCGGGGACGTCTCCGCCGCTGGTCAATCTGGGCGGGGGGCTCGGCATTCCCTATTTTCCGGGGGACAAGGCGCTGGATGTCGAAAGGATCGGCGAGGCGCTGAGGGAAACATTGCTGGCGCGCGCGCCGGTTCTGGCGGACACGGCGTTCGCGATCGAGCTGGGCCGCTGGCTGGTGGGGGAGGCTGGCGTCTATCTGACGCGCATCATCGACCGGAAGGTCAGTCAGGGCGAGACCTATCTGGTCGTGGATGGCGGCCTGCATCATCAGCTTGCCGCCAGCGGGAATTTCGGGACGGTGGTGCGCCGCAACTATCCCATCGCTATCGCCAACAGGTTCGGCATGGCGCCCGCCGCCGAGCCGGTCAGCGTGGTCGGATGCCTTTGCACGCCGCTTGACCGGCTTGCCGAAAAGGTCGCCCTGCCCGATGCTGGGCCGGGAGACATTGTGGCGGTCTTCATGGCCGGGGCCTATGGTGCGACGGCCAGCCCATCGGCCTTTCTGGGGCACCGGGCGCCGCTGGAGATGCTGGTGGAGTGATTGGACTCTGACAACTTCGAATTAAACTGTTCCGTTCGTCCCGAGCGAAGTCGAGGGACGCAGGCCTGGTTCAAACGTGTCTCGACTTCGCTCGACACGAACGGAAGTAACATCATCGCACTTAGACGAGGCATAGTGTGATCATCATCCACTCATTTCTCCAACGAAATCAATCCTAACCTAATCTTCACCCTTTGCGGGCATAGCAGAGCCAAATCCTGTGCGGATTGTGCGCGGCGGTTCCCGTCGCGGCGGTTCGTGCGTGCGGGCAAATGAGGTGAAGATCATGCGTTTCGGGCGGCAATCCGGCTTTCTCCTGACATTGACCCTTGGCGCGGTTGCGCTGGCGGGATGTTCCTCGACGGGCGGCGGACAACAGCTCCCCCCGGCTTCCTTTGTTTCGACCGAAGAGGGGCCGGGTGAGGAATATATCATCGGCCCTCTCGATGAGCTGACGATCTTTGTCTGGCGTAATCCGGAGCTGGGCGCGAAGGTTCAGGTGCGGCCCGATGGGCGGATCACCACGCCGCTGATCACCGACATGCCGGCCGTGGGCAAGACCCCGTCCATGCTGGCTGAAGATCTGAAACTGCAGCTCTCGCAATATATTCAGCAGCCGATCGTTTCGGTGATCGTCAACAATTTCGCGGGCACCTTTTCCCAGCAGGTGCGGATTGTGGGGGCGACGGAAAAGCCTGCCTCCATTCCCTATCGCGCCAATATGACGCTGCTGGACGCCATGATTTCGGTGGGCGGGCTTTCCGAGTTCGCCGCAGGCAACCGGGCGCGCCTCGTCCGGTTCGACAAGGGATCGGGCAAGCAGGCGGAATATGCGCTGCGCATCGGCGACCTTCTGAAAAAGGGTGAGACCAAGGCGAATGTCCGGCTGGAGCCGGGCGACGTCATCATCATTCCGGAGAGCATGTTCTGAGGTGCCGCCGGGTAATGAGACTCACAGGATTTTGAGTAACTTATGAACAATATCTACGATGAAATCCTGATCGCCCTGCATAGCGTGTGGAATCGCCGCTGGCTGGCGCTGGGCGTCGCCTGGGGCATTTGCGCGCTGGGCTGGCTGGTCGTCGCGCTCATCCCCAACAGCTATGAATCGCACGCCCGCATCTTCGTGCAGATGCAGTCCATCCTGCCCGGCAAGATGGGCATCACGCCCATCGAGCAGCAAAAGGATGTGGATCGGGTGCGGCAGACGCTGACCTCTGCGGTGAACCTTGAGAAAGTGGTTCGCGGAACCGACCTCAGCCTCTCCGTCGCTGGTGCGCGCGACATGGCGGGCAAGGTCGAGATGCTGCGGACCAATATCAAGGTCGTCGCCCAGCAGGACAATCTGTTCGAAATCACCGCCACGTCCGCCGACAGCGGCATGTCGGATTCGGCCAATGCGAAGATGGCCACCGCCATCGTCCAGAAGCTGATCGACATTTTCGTTGAGGAGAATCTGGCGGGCGACCGGGCGGAGACCAGCCAGACGCTCAAATTTCTGGATGCCGAACTCGCCAAGCGGGAACGGCGGCTTCAAGAAGCCGAGCAGAAGCAGATGGAGTTCGACCAGCAGTATCTGGGTCTGCTCCCAGGCTCGGGATCGATCAACCAGCGCATGGATGCCGCGCGGCAGGAGCTGGGGCAGATCGAATCGCAGCTCGTTGCGGCGCAAAGCGCGCTTGCGGCGATGAACGGCCAGCTTGCCGCCACCCCGGCGACGATAGCCATGCCCGGCGTCAGCGGCGGCGGCGCCTATAGCGCCACGCAGGCCGAATTGGCCTCGGCTCGGGCACGTGGGTGGACCGACAACCATCCCGATGTCATTGCCCTGAAGCGGCAGCTTTCGAGCCTGAAATCCACAGGTGGCGGCGGCAGCGGGGGCGGTACGCCAAACCCGGCCTATATCTCGATCCGCAGCATGCAGGCGGAAAAGCAGGCGGCGGTGTCGGCGCTTGCCGCGCGCAGGGCGCAGCTTTCCGGCGATCTGGGGCGTCTGGCCGCCAAGCAGGCGAGCGAACCGGGCGTCGCCGCCGAACAGGCGCAACTCGCCCGCAATTACGACGTGCTGAAGCTGCAATATGACAAGCTGCTCGCCGACCGGGAGGATATCCGCCTGCGTGGTGATGCGCAGACCGAGACAAACGCCATCAAGTTCCGCGTGATCGACCCGCCGAGCGCCCCCCGCGTGCCTGCCGCGCCCAACCGGCCGCTGCTTCTGGTCGCGGTGCTGATCGTCGGGATCGGCGGCGGCGTGGGCGTTGCCTTTGCCAAGGGACAGCTCCGCACCAGCTACCCGACTGCTGGCAGGCTGGAGCGGGCAACGGGCCTGCCGGTGATCGGCGCGATCACCGAAACCCTGACCGCCGCGCAGCGGGAAATGCGTGCCCGCATGATGCGGCTGTTCGCGGGCGCGAGCGGCGCGCTGGTCGGGTTCTGTCTGTTGCTTGTGGCGGTGGAGTTCATCCAGCGCGGCATGGTGGCCTGAGAGGGGAATGAAATGAACCAGCATAGCCCGATCAAATCCACCGGATCGCTCCTGGAGCGGGCGGCCGAGATTTATGACTTTGCCGAAGTGTTACGCGGGCGGGCGGCTCCCGCCATAGAGTCGGTGGCCGAGGGTGAGAGCGGGAATCCGCCGCCACCAGCCGCTCGGCAGGAGACGGGAGATTCCGGCTTTCGCCGGAATGACGAAGATGGTCCGGTGCAGCCTGTCGATCGGGAGGCGTTGCAGCAGGCGGGCTTTGTCCTGCCGGATGGGCCGGTGACGGGCATCTCCGAGGAATTCCGCATCATCAAGCGTCAGCTTCTGCTGGCCGCGACCGGCGGCAAGCATGGCGAGAAGATTCCGCATGGCGAACGCATCCTCATCTGTTCGGCCCATGCGGGCGAAGGCAAGACCTTCTGCGCGGTCAATCTGGCGCTGTCGCTGGCGGCGGAGAAGGATGTCGAGGTGCTGCTGGTCGATGCCGATTTCGCCAAGCCGAGCATATTGTCCACGCTGGGCCTTGCCGGTGGACCGGGGCTGATGGACGCGCTGGCCGATCCGGAGGTGGATGTGCAGGATTGCGTGATCCGCACCGACATTCCCAAGCTGTCGGTCCTGCCCGCCGGGCGGCAGACCAACGCGGACACCGAATATCTGGCGTCGGCGCATACCGAATCGGTGCTGGACGCGCTTACCGCGGCTCACCCGTCGCGGATCGTCATTTTCGATTCGCCGCCCATTCTTGCGGCCTCTCCGGCAGCGGCCCTAGCTGGTCATGTCGGGCAGGCCGTGCTGGTCGTGCGCGCCGATGAAACCACCGAAAACGCCCTGCGCGATGCGGTGGGCCTGCTGCAGGGATGCGACAATATCCAATTGCTGTTGAACGGCGTCAAATTCTCCCCCGGCGGGCGGCGCTTCGGCACCTATTACGGACAGAATAGTCAATGAGAGAGCGGTTCAATCCTGTTGCATTTGCCGGAGCGGCGCTGTTCGCCCTTTGCTCCGCTTCCCCGGCCTGGGCGGAGAAACGCGTGGACGTTTCACCCTATCTGGAGCTGGATCAGGTGTTCATCGCCAACCTGAAGGGCGGCAGCGACGATGTCCTGACCTACAGTTCCGTCGCGGTCGGCATCGATGCCAGCGTCCAGACCCGCAATGCGGAGGCGCAGGCCAATCTGCGCTACGAGCATCATTTTTTCTGGGACAATGATCTGCGGGATCAGGATGTGGTGAGCGGCTTGGCGCGCGGGCGGGTCAATCTGGTCCGCGATGCGGTCACGCTGGAAGGCGGGGCAATCGCCACGCGCGTCCGGACCGATGGGCTGGGCGGGGCCAATGGTACGCTGGTCGGCGACAATGTAAGCCAGATCTATTCGCTATATGCAGGTCCCACGCTGGCGACCAATGTGGGCGAGCTCAGCGTCAACGCGGCCTATCGGCTGGGCTATGCGCGGGTGGAAAGCGACACCGATGTCACCACCCCGGCGGGCGTCCAGACTCTGGGCGGCTTTGACGACAGTGTCACCCATAGCGCGCAGGCTTCCGTCGGCATGCAGCCGGGCGACCGGCCCTTCGGCTGGTCTGTCGGGGCAGGCTATGACCGGGAGGATGCGAGCCAACTCGATCAGCGCTATGAGGGAAAATATGTTCGCGCCGATGTGACGGTGCCGGTTTCAGGCCATGTCGCCCTGCTGGGCGGCATCGGTTATGAGGATATCGAGATCAGTCAGCGGGAAGTGCTGCTCGACGCGGGCGGCGATCCTGTCGTGGATGGCGACGGCCGTTTCGTCACGGACAAAAGTTCTCCGCGCCAGCTGACTTACGATCAGGACGGCCTGATCTGGGACGCGGGCGTGATGTGGCGGCCGAGCCGTCGGACCTCGCTGGAGGTGCATGTCGGCCGCCGCTATGGCTCCATGACCTATACCGGGGCCTTGAGCTATCAGCCGGGCTCGCGCACGTCCCTGCAGGTCGCGGTCTATGACGGGATCAGCAGTTTCGGCCGGCAGATCAACGATAATCTCGCCAGTCTTCCGACCAGCTTCACGGTCGCCAGCAACCCCTTCACCGGCGATTTTTCCGGTTGCGCCTTTGGCACGGAATCCGGCGGCGTATGCTTTAACGACACGCTCCAGGCGATCAGCGCGGCGAATTTCCGTCACCGGGGCGTCGCGGCGCAGCTTAGCAGCGGTTCCGGCCTCTGGAGCTATGGGCTGGCGCTCGGCTATTCCCGGCGGAAGTTCATTGCGCCATCGACCGGTATATTCGCCGGGGTCAACGGCACGCTGGACGAAAATTATTATTTGAACCTGTTCGTCGGCCGTCGTCTGGACGAGAATTCCGGCATCGACGCCAATCTCTACGCCAATCATTTCGACAGCAGCGTCGCCGGCACCATCGATGTCAGCAATATGGGCCTCTACACCAGCTATTACCGCAACTTCAGCCGCCGCCTGCGCGGCACGGCGGCGCTGGGCATCGACAGCATCGACGCCGAAGGGCTGGAAAGCAATGTGGCCGGCCTCGCCCAAGTGGGCCTTCGTTACCAATTCTGAAATCATCCGGGACTGCGGAGAAGCGAGCATGTACGACCAATTTTACGGACTGACGGGACGGCCTTTCCAGCTCACCCCAGACCCGCATTTCTATTTCGAGAGCGTCACCCATCGCAAGGCGATGTCTTACCTCGGCTACGGTCTGGCGCAGGGGGAGGGCTTTATCGTCATCACCGGCGATATCGGCGCGGGCAAGACTACGCTGGTCGGCCATCTGATGGCGACGGTCGATCCGGCGCGGCTGACGGCGGTGAAGATCGTATCGACCCAGGTCGGCGGCGACGACATGCTGCGCCTGGCCGCGCAAGCGTTTGGCGTGTCCATCGACGGGGCGGACAAGGCGGTGCTGCTGGGGCGCATCGAAACCTGGCTGCATGAGCAGGCGCGTTCCGGCCGCCGGTCGCTGCTGATCGTCGATGAGGCGCAGAACCTTCCCATCTCCGCGCTGGAAGAGCTGCGGATGCTGTCCAATTTCCAGTTGGGCGGGCAGGCGCTGTTGCAGATATTCCTGCTGGGCCAGCCGGAGTTTCGTGATACCCTGCGCACCTCGCCCGCGCTGGAGCAGCTTCGCCAGCGGGTGATCGCCACCCATCATCTTGATCCCATGATGGCGAACGAGACCGAGCCCTATATCATCCATCGGCTTTCGCTGGTCGGCTGGAAGGGAAATCCGCAGTTCATGCCCGATGCCTTTGCCGCGATCTACAAGGCGACTGATGGCGTCCCGCGCCGGATCAATGCGCTGACCAGCCGTGTTCTGCTGCTGGGCGCGATCGACAAGCTGGGCGTCATCGACGGCGGCGTGGTGGACGCGGTCATTGCCGATATGGCGCAGGATGAGGAGCTGAAGCCTTCCTCAGCGCCGGTCATGGCCGCGCCCGTTGCCGAAGCCGATTTGCCAGAGGACGCAATAGAAGAGGCCTGGGCCGCCGCGCCGCCGCCGGTGGAACAGGCGGCCCCGCAGGAGCCTTTTCCGGAGCCGAGCCTGAAGGCGGAAATGGAACAGTTGCGCGACGCCATGGAAGGGCCGCGCTTCGTTCGCCCGGCGGCCGAGGATGATTCTCGCCTGAGACAAGAGCTTGAGCGCCTTTCCAGCCTGGAAATACGTCTGGAGGAACAGGAAAAGGCCATTCGCCAGATGCTCGCGCTGCTTGTCGGCTGGGTCGAGCGGGACGAGAAGGACATCAGCTATCTGCGCGGCAGCAAGGCCGCGTAAGCTGGACGAAGGGGAGGGGGCTTAGCCCGCGATCGATGCTCAATGCCCTCTCCGTCGATGTCGAGGACTGGTTTCAGGTCGGCGCGTTCGAAAGGACGATCTCTCGCAGCGACTGGGACAGCTTGCCTCACCGGGTAGAGCGGAACAGCGACTGCGTGCTAGCGCTGTTGGACGACGCCGGGATCAAGGCGACATTTTTCACATTGGGCTGGGTAGCGGAACGTTATCCGGCGCTGATGCGACGGATTGCCGATGCCGGGCATGAGATCGCCAGCCATGGCTATGACCATCGCCGGGTCTTTACCTTTACGCCCGAAGAATTCCGCAATGACCTTAAGAAATCGCGGGAACTGATTGAAAATACGTCAGGAAAGCAAGTGACTGGCTATCGCGCGCCCAGCTTTTCCATTGATGCCCGGACCCCGTGGGCGCATGAGGTCTTGGCGCAGGAAGGCTATGCCTATTCCAGCAGCGTCGCGCCGGTGAAGCATGATCATTATGGCTGGCCCGAAGCGCCGCGCTTCGCCTTCCTGCCTGTCAAGGGCAGCGATCTGCTGGAATTGCCGGTGACAACGGCGCGGCTGGGCGGACGGACCATGGCGGCGGGCGGAGGCGGGTTTTTCCGTTTGCTCCCCTATCGTTTCTCGCACTGGGCGATCCGGCGGGTGAATGCGGTCGAGGGCCGACCGGCCATCTTCTATTTTCACCCCTGGGAGATTGATCCGGACCAGCCCCGGATAGCTGAAGCACCGTTGAGATCGAAGATCCGCCATTACAGCCGGTTGAAAGCTATGGCTAGCAAACTACGGAAATTGGCTGATGATTTCCAGTGGGTGCGCGTCGATGCGCTGCTGGAAGGGGAGCGGGGCCGGGCATTGTCCGGGGCGGTGGCGCAATGAATGCTTATTCTGATCCCAAGGCGATCACCGTCGCTGCGGCCAATCTTGATGATGGTGCGCAAGTGGCGGAACTTGACGCGTTCGTTTGCGGCCGTCCAGACTCCACTCCTTTTCACCGCCCGGCATGGGTGAAGGCCGTTGCGGCGGGTACGGGGCAACGGGCGCATTATCTGGTGGCGCGCGATCTGGCCGGCCTGATCGTTGGCATTGTGCCGCTGACCGAGGTGCGCTCACGGCTGTTCGGGCGGGCGCTGGTGTCGAGCGGCTTTGCCGTTGGGGGAGGCATATTGGCGGAGCAAGGCCCTGTCGCGGACCGGCTGGCCCGGCAATGCTGGACGCTGGCCGAGACTTTGTCCTGCACGACGGCGGAGCTTCGCGGCGGCGTGGAGCCGCGCGAGGGATGGATGACCAAAGCCGATACCTATGTCGGCTTTCGCAAGGCGCTGGAGGCGGATGACGAGGCGCAGCTTCTGGCGGTGCCGAAACGCCATCGCGCGGAAATCCGCAAGGGGCTGGGCAACGACCTGCGTATCGAGACCGGCAACAGCCAGCGCCTGCGCGATGCGCATTATGCGCTGTTCGCTGAGAGCGTCCATAATCTGGGCACGCCGGTTTTCCCGAAGAGCCTGTTCGACGCCGTGCTCGACGCCTTTGGCGAGGATGCGGACCTGGCGGTGCTGTGGCATGAGGGACAGCCAGTTTCCGCGGTGCTGAGCCTGTATCATGGCGGGGCTTGCCTGCCCTATTGGCATGGCGCGAGCCCGGCCGCGCGCGGGCTTCGATCGAACGAAGTGCTTTACTACCGCCTGATGAGCCTTGCCCGGGAGCGCGGTTGTACCCAATTCGACTTCGGCCGTTCCAAGGTCGGCACGGGCCCTGCCGCCTGGAAGAAGAATTGGGGATGGGAGCCGCAGCCGCTCAGCTATTTCGTGCGTGCGGCCGAGGGGACGGAGATCCGCGACGTCAATCCGCTGAGCCCGCAATACCGGCGGAAAGTGGAGCTGTGGAAGAAGCTGCCGCTGGGGCTGGCGAACCGCATCGGGCCGTTCATCGCGCGCGGGCTTGGCTGATGGGGGAAATCCTCTTCATTGCCCACCGCATACCCTTTCCCCCCGATCGCGGCGACAAGATCCGGTCGTGGAATATGGTCAGGAAGCTGGACGGGATTGCGCCCGTGCATATCGCCGCTTTTGCTGACGATGAACGGGACATGGCCCATGCTCCGGCGCTGAGCGAGGTCGCGGCGAGCCACAGGATCGTTCTGCGCGACAGGAACCGGCCGCTGGCCGCGATGCGGGGCCTCCTGCGGGGACAGCCGCTGTCCGTGGCGCTGTTCGACCACCCCGAGCTTCGGGCCTATGTCGACAAAGTTCTGGCTGAGCGGCCGATTTCGGCAATTTTCGCTTTTTCTTGCCAGGTCGCGCAATATGTGCCGGAACGGCTGGACGGCATTCGCTTCGTCATGGACTTCGTCGATGTCGATTCCGCCAAATATGCCGCCTATGGGCAAAGCCAGCGCGGCCCCATGGGTTGGGTCAACCGGCGGGAGGGACGCAAGCTGCTGGCGCTCGAGCGGCAAGTGGCGGCGCGGGCGGACGCAAGCCTGTTCGTCAGTGAGGCGGAGGCGGCGCTGTTTCGTGACGCGTCCGGCCTTGGCGCTGACCGGGTGCTTGCGGTCGACAATGGCGTGGACCTGGCCTTTTTCAACCCCGCCGCCGGGTTCGAGCCGCTGACTCCGGCGGAGCGCGGGGCGGGGCCTTTGCTCGTCTTTACTGGGCAGATGGATTACCGGCCGAACATCGAGGCGGTGGACGGCTTTGCCCGGCACAGCTTTGCTCAAGTCCGCAGGCGCCATCCTGATGCCCGCTTCGCCATAGTCGGGCGCAATCCCTCGCCTGCCGTGCGGGGGCTGGCGTCGCTGCCCGGCGTTATCGTGACCGGCGGCGTGCCCGATGTCCGGGGCCGGCTTGCCGCCGCCGATGTCGTCGTTGCGCCGCTGCGGCTGGCGCGCGGGGTGCAGAACAAGGTGCTGGAGGCGATGGCGATGGGCCGGCCGGTCGTCGCCTCGCCGCAGGCCGCCGAAGGGATCGACGCGGTCGCGGGGCGGGATTTGCTGGTGGCCGGGACCGATGGCGATGAAGCGGCCGCCGTGCTGGACCTGCTTGCCGACCGGGACGCGGCCGGCTGCCTTGGCCGTGCCGCGCGGACGCGGGTGGAGGCGCGCTATAGCTGGGATGCCACGCTGGCCATGCTTCCGGATATTGTGAGGGGTGTGGAGCAACCGATTCAAAAGAAACGACAATCGGCATGACGGCCTGGGCGATGCCAAGGGGCGTTTTCGCTCGGGCGGGCTGGTCCCCGCAGGTGGCGATGCTGGCGTTTGCAAGCCTCGCCTGCCTGGCGGTCTATTATCGCGACGCTGCGGGGATGCCGTCGATCTGGTGGCATTCCTCCACCTTCGGGCATTGCCTGTTCATTCCCTTCATCATTGGCTGGATGGTGCAGCAGCGCTTGCCCCAATTGCGCCAGCTGGAAGCTGCCTGCTGGTGGCCGGGTCTGATCTGGGCGGTGGCCGGGGGAATGTCGTGGCTGGTCGGCGATGCTGCCAGCCTCGCGCTGGCGCGGCATGTGGGGCTGATCCTGATGCTGCAGGGCGCGGTGCTGACTTCATTGGGGCCACAGATGGCGCGCGCGCTGGCCTTTCCGCTTTTCTACGCCTTTTTCCTCGTGCCTTTCGGGGAGGAGTTTGTCCCGTTCCTGCAGACGGTTACGGCGCATCTTTCGATGCTCTTCCTTGGCCTTGCAGGCGTACCCGCGCATCTGAGCGGGGTCTTCATCTCCACCCCGACCGGCTATTTCGAGGTGGCGGAGGCTTGTTCGGGGGCGAAATTCCTGATCGCGATGGCGGCCTATGCGGCGCTGGTCTGCAATATCTGTTTCAAGAGCTGGACGCGGCGGCTGCTGTTCCTGCTGATGGCGCTTGTGATTGCGGTCGTGGCGAACGGGGTGCGGGCGGCTGGAACCATCTATGTCGCGCATCGGACGAGTTCCGACTTCGCTGTGGGGTTCGACCATGTCGTCTATGGCTGGCTGTTCTTCGGCATCGTCATTGCGCTGGTCATGGCGGCGGGCTGGCCGATGTTTGACCGGAGGGGGGAGGAGCCCTTCGTCGAGATGGCGAAGCTGCGTGGAGAGGTGCGCTGCGCCGACCGGCCGGGCTACGTCATTCCGGCGCTGATCGCCCTGTTGGCCGCGCCGCCTGTGTGGTCGGCCGCGATGGCGGCCGCGTCAGAGCCCGTGCCGGCGCGCATTGTCCTGCCCGACGTGCCGGGCTGGACGCGGGTGGATTATCGACCCGCTTACCCCTGGAAGCCGCATTTTGCGGGGGCTGACCATGAGCTGCTCGGCCGCTATCGCGATGCTGAGGGCCGGGAGGTCGATCTTGCCATCGCGGTCTATGCGCGGCAGGAGGAGGGGCGCGAGTTGGTGGGCTTTGGCCAAGGGGCGGTCGATCCGGAGAGCGAATGGGCCTGGTCCGCCTCCCGCCCTGCACCAACAGGCGGGCGGGGCGAGCGGATTGTCGCGCCGGGGCCGGTGACGCGGGATGTTATCAGCTTCTACAGCATTGACGGCCTTGTGACCGGCAGCGCCGCCGAGGTGAAACTGCGCACGCTGAAGGTCCGGCTGACCGGCGGCGATCAGCGCGCCGTGGCGGTGCTGGTTTCGGCAGAGGAGCGGGAAGGGCGGC
>CBHCMH010000023.1:0-11684 GCA_965974445.1 uncultured Rhizorhapis sp. | reverse complement strand
CCGCTGTGGGCACCATGGCAAGCGCCAGTGTTGGCAGCGCATAGGGGATGAAAACCGCTGTCAGGATGAGCACGCGCGCGAACATGATCAGGGACGCGATCGCAATACCCGCGACCAAAGCACCTTCCCCCGCCGCTCCGGCCTTCAGCTTTCGGGCAAAGGCCACGGTGACGGCGGTTGACGATACCAGCGCTCCGCAGGCGGCGGTAATCAGCAAACCATGGCTGGGTCCCAGGCGGCGGCTCGCGACATAGCCTGCAAAGGACAGCCCGGAAATCAGGACGACGACCAGCCAGATCTTGCGCGGATTGAGCGCCGCATAAGGCCCCATGCCAACGTCCGGCAGGAGCGGCAGGACGACCAGGGAAATGAGCGCGAAACGGGCCACCGCTTCGACCTCGGCCTCGCTCATTCCCTTTAGCCAGCCGTGCAGCTGGCTCCGCATTGACAGGAGCAATGTCGTGACCGCTGCCGCGGCCAGCACCTGCACCCAAAGGCCCTGCGCCGCCATGACGCCGAGCGCGAAAGTGAGAAGTCCGGTCAGCGCGCCGGTCGCGCTCACATTTTCGCGGCTGCGGCTGGAACGGATATATCCGATCACCATCAACGCGGCCACGCCTGCCGCCAAAACGGCTGTAAGGGTCGGTGGCAGCAGTCCCGCCACGCCACCGGCAAGTCCCAGCAATCCGAAGGTCCGCACCCCGCTGACCCGTCCGCCCGCTTGCTCCTGGCGCTGGGACCAGCCGCGCTCCACGCCGATCAGCAATCCGGCGGCCAGCGCCACCGCCAACGCCCGCATGACGTCCATGTCGATGTCGCCCAGCCCGGTCATAGAGCGTACATAGGCCGGTGAAGGGAGGCTGGCGAGAAAAACGTCGCCGCCCTATGCCCTCGCATCAACGCCCCGATGTTCGCTCGGCAGGCGGCCGGTCATGCGGCGGTAGAAACGGGTGAAGTATGAAGGGTCGGCAAAACCGAGATCATCCGCAATCTGCGCCACCGTTGCCGATCCGTAGATCAGCAGCCGCTGCGCCTCCAGTAGTAGGCGACGATGCAGATACTGTTTGGGCGAGCAGCCGAACCGGCTGCGGCACATGCGGGTCAGGGTCTTTTCTGTAACGCCCATCCGGGCGGCATAAAAGGATATGGGCAGCTGTTCGGCGAAATGCCCATCGACCAGCGCGCGAAAGCGCTGCTGCCGAGCGCTTTCCAGAGCAGCAGCTTCGCCTCCGCCAGACGCCACCCGCGCGCGCTCCACCTGCAGCAGGATCAGCGCCACGATCCAGCTCGCCGCCGCGATCCGGCCGCTGTCATGTCCCGAACATTCCAGCCCCAGCTGTTCGAGCAGGGGATTGATGGCAGCAATTTGTAGCGGATCGAGCGGCTGGACCAGCGGCTGGCCGGGGAACAGCGGCGCGGGATAATGCGCCGGCAAAACGCTGCGGCCGAGATCGGCTGAAAAGCTCAGCACATCGCCGTCCACTTCCGCATCAAAGACGAAGCCATGGACAGTCATCGCGGGCACATAGATCGCCAACGGCCCCTCCCGCCATTCCTCGGCTGCATCGATCCGCACAGTGACGCCGCCGGATCGAAGGATCAGCAATTGGTCCATCCGTTGGTGCCGATGGGGCGAAATCTCCCAGTCGTTGCGGCGGCTCCGACTCTCGATGGTTTCGATGTGAACAAAGCCGGGATCTGCAAAGCTCTCGCTTTCTCCATAAAGATGGAATTGGGGAATGGCGGGACCAGGCATGTCCCGAAAGTACCATCACAAAGGGCGCCGTGTCCATGGCCTTGTGAACGTGAGCATGGCAGTTTTCCGACTATATTGGAACAAATGGAGCAGGATCAAATGCACTACAAAACCGACGTCGCCATTATCGGCTCCGGCCCCTCTGGCCTGATGCTCAGCCATTTGCTGCGCCGCGCTGGGATCGGGTGCATCATCGTGGAGCGGTCAAGCGCGGAACATGTACTGGGCCGTATCCGCGCGGGCGTGCTGGAGCGGGTGACGACAGACATCATGGACCAGCTCGAACTTGGCCAGCGCATGCATGCCGAAGGCCTGCCCGAGGACGGCTTCAACCTGGCCGATGGCGAGCGCTTGATCCGCATCGACATCAAGGCGCTCACGGGCAGGCAAGTCATGGTCTATGGCCAGACCGAGCTTACCAAGGATTTGATCGACGCCGCGCCCCGGCGCGACCTCCCCATCCTGTGGGAGGCCGGCGACAGCGTGGCGGTGCATGAGGTCGGCGGCGAAACGCCCTATGTGACCTTTGAAAAGGACGGCGAAACCCACCGCATCGACGCGCGCTTCATCGCCGGGTGCGACGGCTTTTACGGCCCCTCGCGGCGGGCAATCCCCGCGAGCACGGCCAAGGAATATGAGCTTGCATATCCCTTTGGCTGGCTGGGGATATTGGCGGACGTGCCGCCCTGTCACAGCGAACTGATCTACGCCAATCATGAGCGGGGCTTCGCGCTCGCGTCCATGCGGTCGCATACGCGCAGCCGATACTATATCGACGTGCCTCTCACGGAGAAACTGGAAGACTGGCCGGACGAGCGGCTGTGGGAAGAACTCGCCACCCGCCTTGGGCCGGAAGCCGGAGCACGGATCACGCGCGGCCCGGCGCTGGAGAAATCCATCGCGCCGCTACGCAGCTATATTTTCACGCCCATGCAGCATGGCAGCTTGTTCCTGTGCGGCGATGCCGCGCATATCGTGCCGCCAACGGGAGCAAAGGGACTGAACCTAGCGGCGTCGGACGTCGCTTATCTGTCGGACGCGCTGATCGCCTGGTTCGGGAAAAATGACCGGGAAAAGGTCGCGGGCTACAGCGATCTTGCCTTGAAGCGCGTGTGGAAGGCGGAGCGGTTCAGCTGGTATTTGACCAAGCTCATGCACCGCTTTCCCGGCGACGGCGACTTCGAGCGCGCGATGCAGGTCGCGGAGCTCGATTATATCGCGAGCAGCGAAGCGATGCAGACGGCCATCGCGGAAAATTATGTGGGGCTACCGCTTTAAGCGGCGGCAGGCGGCAGTTTCTCGCTTTTCCAGCTAATCACGCCATAAACATGATCAATGGTCAGTCCATCAGAGCTTAGCGGCAGCAGGACGCCCCGGCAGAAAATGTGGTAGCGATCCGTGGTGAAGTCATATTCGGCGGTCAGGGGTTGCTGCCCGGACAGAACCTCTTCCCAGCGCCTGCCGAACTGACCGACCAATGATCGCGGCGGGACATCCGCAAGCGTCATGGGCAAATGGGTGATGTCCGCCTCCTCCTGGAGGACCGGGCCGACATGGCAAACAAGTGGAGCGGCCAGATCGCGTAGATCAAGCATGAAGCCGTGGGAGGAGCAATCCTCCAGCGCCTGTGGATTGAACCTATTCACCGCGACCAGATCGCCGTCCCGTCCGAGCGACAGCCAATAGAGCAGCGCCCGCCGGTTGAGCCGCCGTTCCGCCCCCCATTGGGAACGCAGGCCGGTCCCGCGAAACATTTTGGATAACAGGTTCACTCGCCCTTCTCCTTGGTTCCAAACAGCTTGCCGACGGACGCCTGAAACGCAGCCCACCCACCCGTTCGCTGGGGCTCTCTCAGATACTCTTGCGTTACGGTCAGTTTCTCCGTGCCGTGGCGCAGCGGAAGTCGAACGTCCGCGTTCCATCCTTGCTGCAGCGGCCCAACAAGCTGGGGGTCGCTGGCAATCAGCATGTCTGGATATTTCGGATCCCGCCGGAACCAGACAGCGATCCAGCTGTCGTTGAAATAGAGCATCAGCTGGCAGGGCTTGAACTGGGGGCACATGACCAGATCTGTCGGGACTTCTATTGCCACGTGCAGGACACGGGGGTCGATCAGTGGATTTCCCGCGATCAACCTGGCGACCTCATCGGCCGCGCCGCTACCGCTGATGCCGGTTTGCCCGTCGGTTGCATGGATGCGGACCTGCCCGAAGGACTTGGGGCAGGGCACTTCGAAGGTAAATCCCCGCCGCTCGCCCGCTGGAAGTATGGCCTCGACCACCCCCCGCGCGTCGGTCCCAACCCTTTGCCCCAGCAGGTTCTCAAACGAAAAATCAAGGGTCACCGGGAACATGATCCGCTCGCCATTGTTATGGACCGCCTGGCTTATTGAGCAGCCTGTGTCCAGGCGCTGGACGGACGATGCCGCGACTACATTGTCGGGCCGCCCCCTTTGCGAGTCCATCGCCGCGCCGGAGCCGGAAGAGGAGGCCGCGGAAGTGGCCGCTGAGCGTGCCTCTTTCTCTGGCCCGTCGCTCGCATTGCTGATGTCGTGGGTGTCAGTCGGCCCGCTTTCGGGGAAAATTGCCAGATCAACCCGGCTGAGCCATGCGCCGCCGACAACGCCCAGAAGCACAAGCGCCCGGACGATATAGGTCATCGTCCTGGTCTTTTTCTTTGCCGCGACCGGAGCCTGATCCACGTCAGTAAAGACCGCATAGCAGGATCGGCAGTATCGCGCCTCGTCCCGGGCTTCCTCGCCGCATATGTGGCAATTCTTCATCACCGCATCAGACCATAATATGGTCAATATTCCGTAAATGGCGCTATCCGGCGGATCGCCATGACCAAGTGGCCGAGTTGATTTTTCTGCGCCCGAGGCGCAGAACTTCCCCCGCAGCGCGAAGCTGATCATCGGGTCGCGGTTCCTAACAGGGGGCCGGTGCAAGGCATATCTCAACAGAAGATGCAGGAGATGATCATGTCTGGAAGCAACAAGTGGCTGGGCGTGCTGTCGCTCAGCACGGTCGGCGCCATTTCCGCGAGCGCCATGCCATTGCCCGACAGCTTTTCAGAAGAAACGCTTCGGCTTCGCGATCCGACACGGCAGATACTATCCATGTGCGGGGGATCGCGCGAGGCGGGCGAACTGCTTCGCAAACGCCTGCAATTCGCACAGGCGGCCATGAAGGACATGGCGGCGGGCCAGGCGGGACCGGCATTGTTCGCCGGGCTGGGCAATCTTCATTATCCGGTGAGCACCGGCAATGCAGAGGCACAGCGCTATTTCAACCAGGGCCTGATCCTGACCTATGGCTTCAACCATGGCGAAGCGATCCGGTCGTTCCAGGAAGCGCAACGGCTGGACCCGCAATGCGCCATGTGCTGGTGGGGCGAGGCGCTGGCGCACGGTCCGAACATCAATGCGCCGATGGACCCCGAGGTGAATGCCCGCGCAGTTGCGGCCATTCAGCATGCGGTCGCGCTGAAAGCCAGCACCACCCCCGTTGAGCAGGCACTGATCGATGCCTTGTCGATACGCTACTCCGCCGATCCAAAGGCGGACCGGGCGGAGCTGGACAAGGCCTATGCCCAGCAAATGCTGCAGGTCGCGGATCGCTTTCCCACCGACAATGACGTCGCCGTGCTGGCCGCCGAGGCCGTCATGGACACCCAGCCCTGGGATTATTGGGAGGCCGACAAGCGCACGCCCAAGGGAAATATCGGCAAGGCTATTGCGCTGATCGAAGGGGCGCTGGACCGCAAGCCCGACCATCCGCAGGCGTCCCACCTCTATATCCATTTGATGGAAGCGTCAGCCATTCCGCAAAAGGCGGAGCCTTATGCCGACCGGCTGGCCACGCCGCTTGTGCCAGCGGCGGGGCATCTGGTGCATATGCCGGCGCATCTTTACTATCGCGTCGGGCGGTTCAAGGATTCGATGCGGGTCAATATCGACGCGGCCAAGGCGGACGAGGCCTATATTCAGAATAGCGGAGAGGGCGGACTCTACCGGTTCGGCTATTATCCTCATAACGTGCATTTCATCGTCACGTCGGCGCAAATGGCAGGCGACATGAAGACGGCCATCGAGCAGGCGCAAAAGCTGAGCACGATCCTGAATGTCGATGTGACGGCGGCCGTGCCATGGCTGCAGCCGGTCAATGCCGCGCCCTATATGGCCTATGCGCAATTTGCCGCGCCCAGGGACATATTGACGTTGAAGGGCCCGGACGAACGGCTGCCCTATGTGACGGCGATGTGGCACTACGCGCGCGCGGTTGCTTATGCACATGAAAAGGACCGTGCGGCGGTGGGCCGGGAAATCGCGGCGATCCGCACAATTCGCGAGGGAACCGAGTTCCAGCCCATGGTCGATCAGGGCGTGCCCGCGCCAGATCTGCTGCGGCTGGCGGAAACCGTGGCGGCGGCGCGACTGGCCTATGCCGAGGGCAAATATAAGGACGCTGTTGCTCTGTACCGGCAAGCCGCTGCCATCGAGGAAGGCATTCCCTATATGGAGCCGCCCTTCTGGTATTATCCCGTGCAGCAATCACTCGGCGCTGCATTGTACCGGTCGGGCGACCTGACCGGTGCGCGGCAAAGCTTCATGCAGGCACTGGCGCGCGCGCCCAATAATGGCTGGGCGCTCTACGGCCTTGCGGAGACGCAGCGGGCAATGGGAGACCGTTCGGGGGCGGCCGCGAGCGACGCCGCGCTGAACAATGCCTGGCTGGGCGAACGGCGCTGGTTGTCGATGGACCGGCTGTGATGGCCAGATCGCGATGATGCTGGCCCATGATTTGGCGTCATCGCAGCTTGGTATCACAAACACTGCAACGCAATCATCATCCCTGCAATTGCTGCTCCAGATCGTGCAGCACCTTGTAGCAGGGCAGCACCTGCGCCACCGAGCTGTTCGGTTCGCAACCTTCACGGATGGCGGCGATGAATTCGCGGTCCTGCAATTCGATGCCGTTCATGGAAACATCGACATGGCTGACGTCGATGACCTCTTCCTTGCCGGTCACCAGATCGTCATAGCGCGCAATATAGGTGCCGTTGTCGCAGATGTAGCGGAAGAAGGTGCCGAGCGGCCCGTCATTGTTGAATGAGAGGGAGAGCGTGCAAATCGCGCCGCTTTGGGCCTTCAGCTGGATCGACATGTCCATGGCGATCCCCAGTTCCGGATGAATCGGCCCCTGCACGGCATTCGCCTGAACGATGGGACCGGCCTGATAGGCGAAAAGGTCCACTGTGTGCGCAGCGTGGTGCCATAACAGGTGGTCCGTCCATGACCGGGCTTCGCCCTTCGCGTTCATATTCTTGCGGCGGAAGAAATAGGTCTGGACGTCCATCTGCTGAACGTTGATCTCGCCCGCCTTGATCTTGTTATGCACATATTGGTGGCTGGGGTTGAAGCGGCGCGTGTGGCCGACCATGCAGACAAGGCCGGTTTCCTTCTGCTTCGCCATCACCGCTTCGGCGTCCGCCCAGCTGTCGGCCAGCGGGATTTCAACCTGCACATGCTTGCCGGCGTTCATCGCTGCAATGGCCTGGCTCGCGTGCATCTGCGTGGGCGTGCAGAGGATGACGGCGTCCACGTCGTCGCGAGCAAGCGCATCGTCCAGCTCGGTCGAGCTGTGCCTCGCGCCATATTTCTCCGCCACGGCGGCGGCCTGCTCGCCTGTGCGGCTGATGATCGAGACGATTTCGACGCCGTCGATATTCTTCAGGCCATCCAGATGCTTTTCACCAAAGGCACCAGCGCCCGCGAGTGCGATCCGCATTCACTATTCCCTTCTCAGTTTCTTTCCATATGATTCAGACACGGCCCCGATGTGTTCAATGATCGCGTTCAGGCCTTGGTGCGCCTGCATCACATCAAGCATTGATGCCCTATATTCCGGGTTTTCCGGCGAAATGGTGATGACCGGCCAATTGGCCTGATGCAGCGCAAGTGCATGGCGCAATTTCCTCAACGCCTCCCGAAAGGCGGGGGCATGCTCCTGAGCCGCACCCGTACGAAACACGGCTTCGCCCCGATCAGCTGCCACGTCCATGCGGAGATGGAGGAGACGACGCAATTCCACATATTCCTTTTTCCAGCCTTCCGGTTTCTCTTTAGCCAGTTCCTGCAATCGAGCGGCGACTTCGCCCAACTCAATTCCTGCGGCGCGCAACCCTTGAATAGCGGCAAGCGGCATCTCGGTTTCTCCGGTGGATGTTGACAGTCACTCCACCAAATGCCGCATTTTCAATCAACTATCCACTGGTTCCAGCACGATATGTCCAATGGCTGTATTGCTGCACGGCACATGATAGTGGCGATGCAGGCACTTGGTCGTCTTGCCGAGCGCGCCGCGCATGATGAGCCACATCACCATTTCGATGCCCTCACTACCGGTTTCCCGCAGATATTCGATATGCGGAATATGCCGCAGCTTGTCGGTATCACCGATCAGGCCATTCAGGAACATATTGTCCCATTCCGGGTTGATGAGACCCGCACGCGGCCCCTGCAACTGGTGGCTCATGCCGCCGGTACCCCAGATCTGGACGTTCAAATCCTCGGGGAAGCTTTCAACCGCCTTCTTGATCGCTTCGCCCAGCGCCCAGCAGCGGTTGCCCGAGGGCGGGGGGTACGTGACCACATTGACGGCAAGCGGAACGACCTTCACCGGCCAGGCGTCGGGCTTTCCGAACATCATGGACAGCGGGACGGTGAGGCCGTGATCGACATCCATCTCATTGATGACGGTCATGTCGAATTCATCCAGGATCAGGCTCTGCGCGATGTGCCAGGCGAGATCGGGATGGCCCTCCACATCCGGCACCTGACGCGGACCCCAACCTTCGTCGGCGGGCTTGTAGCGCTCGCCGCATCCGATGGCGAAGGTCGGGATGATCTTCATGTCGAAGGCGCTGGCATGGTCATTATAGACCAGTATCACGACATCAGGCTTTTGCGCCTTTTCCCATTCGCGCGTCCATTCATATCCCGCGAAGATCGGCCCGAAATAATCGTCCTTGTCCTTGCCGAAATCGGAGGCCACGCCCAGGAGCGGCACATGGCTCGATGCGACACCAGCAGTAATATGCGCCATGTTCAGCGTCCTTCCTTGATTGAGCGAACGCCTTCGGGCGAGCGTCCGCCTGCCATCATCATGGCCTGATATTCCTCAAAGCTCAGGCCGGTCATGGTGCTGACGGCCTGGGCGAAGGAAAAACCATCGGTCGAGAAGAGCTTGGAGAGGAAATAGACGTTACCGCCCAAATCGAGGCAGCGATTATAATCCCGATCCAGAAGCGCCTGCTTCTGCTCCTCACTCATTGGTCATTCGTCGAGATAGGCACGTTCATTGGCCTTGAAGCGTTCGCGATTCTCCGCCTTCATCAGGCTCATGGCGAACTGGTTCATCCAGTAGCCTTTGCGCGCGCGCGCGGCCGTGAAGACGCGGGTGCCGGGAATGTCGTCGAATTCCGCCAGATATTCGTGGATATCCTGTTTCACAGGCCTCTCTCCTTCAAAATTCGGTCAAGCCGCGGGAAGACCCGCCGCGCATTGCCCTCGAAAATGGCAGCGCGTTCGACATCGGAAATGTCGAGTGCGTCAATGTAGCGCTTGGTGTCATCAAAATATTGGCCGGTCTGCGGATCGATGCCCCGCACCGCGCCGACCATTTCGGAGCCGAAGAGGATATTCTTGTTGTCGATCACATCGGCGAGCAAGTTGATGCCAGGCTGGTGATAGACGCAGGTGTCGAAGAACACATTGTTCATCACGTGGCTTTGCAGGTCCGGCTTCTTCAGCATGTCGGCAAGCCCCCGGTAGCGGCCCCAATGGTAAGGCACCGCTCCACCGCCATGCGGGATGATGAAGCGCAGCGTGGGAAAATCCTTGAACAGGTCGCCCTCGATCAGCTGCATGAAGGCGATGGTGTCGGCCGCGATGTAGAAGGCGCCGGTGGCATGCATCGCCGGATTGCAGCTGCCCGAGACATGGATCATCGCCGGAACGTCCAGCTCGACCATCTTTTCGTAGAAGGGATACCAATAGCGGTCGGTGAGCGGCGGATGCCGGAAATGACCGCCGCCGGGATCGGGATTAAGGTTGCAGCCGATGAAGCCAAGCTCATTGACGCAGCGTTCCAGCTCCGCGATCGAGCCTTCGAGATTGGCCTGCGGCGATTGCGGCAGCATGCAGACGCCGACGAAATTGTCGGGGTAGAGGCCAACGACGCGTGCGATCAGGTCATTGCAGCGGCGCGCCCACGCGATGCTAACCGCTTCATCGCCGACATGGTGCGCCATCGCTGACGCGCGCGGCGAGAAGATGGTCATGTCCGCGCCGCGCTCACGCACGAGGCGGAGCTGGTTCTTATCGATCGTCTCACGGATCTCATCATCGGAGATGTCGGGATAGGGCGGGGGCGCGTCGCCCGCCTTGAACGCGGCCTTCTGCGCTTCGCGCCACAGGTTATGCGGCTCGGGGGCGGTAGTGTAATGGCCGTGGCAGTCGATGATCATTCGTTTGCCGTCCTCTCCAATATAAGATCGATTTTCTGGGCAATTCCTCCGGGTGGGTCATTGACGTGCATCAACCCGATGGCGCGCTGCCGTTCAACAGTGCCACATGTCATGCTTGCGCCAGTGCCAAGGGCGTCCAGCGTCTTGACCACTTCCTCCATCTCCGCCGCGCGGCGGAGACCATGGACCATCATGCGGTCGAGATTATAATCGGCCTTTTGCCCCCAGTCCGTGCCGGGCCAGTTGGCGTTCAATGACGCGATAACCTCATCATAAACCCCCGCGCGACGCGCGGCCAGCACGCATTCGGTGGTGAGCGCCTCCAGCCCCTTGACCATGACCGAGCGGATCATCTTGATCGCCGACGCACGGCCGACCTCACCTTCAACAAGGCGGAGGTTCGTGAAGCCGAGGGCGTTCAGCATTGCCAGCGCCTCGGCGGCTTTCGGGCCGGAGAGCAGCAGCGGCGTATGGTTGAGCGAGGGACGGACGGGCGACATGACCGCGACATCGACATAATGGCCGCCCGCCGCGTCGATCAACGCCGCGTTGGCGCGCTTGGTATCCGGCGCGATGCTGTTCATGTCGCAGAAGATCGCCCCCGGCGTGATATGCGCAGCGGCATCCCGCGCGACGCACTCTGCCTGATCGGCGGTCACGAGACTAAGGACCAGCGTCGCCTCGTGCAGCGCGTCGGCCAGTACATCACAGCCGGTTACAGCATAAGTCGCGTAGTCCGCGCGCTTGGCGTCGCACGCATCGGCGATGCTGGTCTTTATGTCATACGCGCAGGCGCAACCGGCGAGCGCGGGTCCGCAGCCTTCGGTAAAAGCCTGCCCCGCTTCTCCGAAGCCAATGATGGCCACCTGGTTGCGCTTCTCTCCCATAGGGCTGTTCTAGCGGGGCAGAGGCCACCCATCCAATCCGAAGGATCGGCTGGGTATAATTTTTTCGGAAGTATAAGGCGGTTGCCGGGTCCTGGCGAAAATCAGGCGCGCTGCAACGCTCGCAGGAATTCTCCCTGCAGCGCCGTCGGCTGCCATCCTGCCCGTGTGGTGATGCCGATGGGACGGCTAGTGCCGGGCAGCGGTCCGCCAATGGGCGTGATCAGGCCGCTTTCCACATCGCGCGCGATCTGGTCAGGGCTCAGCAGCGTCAGATAGTCGCCCTCAAGCAGCAACGCCCGGATGGCCAGCACCGAAGCACATGTGACCGGCGCGGCGGGCGGCGCCACGCCCGCGTCGCTGAAGAGCTTTTCCCACAGCCGCCGCATCGGGGTACCATGACGTGCGATCACCCATGGGTAACGGGCCAGTTCCCGCCAGGGCAGCGGTTCGGCATGCCCCGCCAGCGGATGCCCCGATCGCGCCGCGACCACCAGATGATCGTCGAACAGCCG
>CBHCMH010000022.1:0-11688 GCA_965974445.1 uncultured Rhizorhapis sp. | reverse complement strand
ACGACACCGGCAAGCGCCGCGATCTGCGCCGCCGCCACAAGGCTGAGCTTCTTGCTGATCAGCAGAGGCACCAGATTGGGCGCGAGCGCCATCGTGTAAAGAATGAAACTGAACATGCCGCCAACGATCAGCCAATAGGCTGGCTGGCGCATGGCTTCGCGCGCCGTCATGCCGGGGAGGGAGGAGACCGGCTCTGCTGCCATCGGCGTGTTTCGGGATCTCGACGCGCCGGTCGCCCGGGCAAGTATGAAGGAGAAGGGAAGTGTAAGACCGAGCCAGATGGCGGCTGTTCCGATCAGCGCGCTGCGCCAATCAAATGCATCGATCAGCGCAGTGGCGATCAGTGGCGCTAGGGCCGCCGTCAGCGATGAACCACTGAGCACAGCGGCGATAGCCAGCCCTCTGCCTTTGTCGAACAGGGCGGCGACGCTTCTGGTCCATACTGGCCCCTGCATCATCCCGACGGCCATCGCCACAAGTGCCCACAGCGCGATCCAGTTGACGATGCTCCCATCTGCCAGGGACAGCAGCGCGAAGGACGAACAGAGCAGCAATTGCCCGAACAATGCGACGGGGCGCGCGCCGAATCGGTCGACCGCGACCCCGCCCAGCAGGTTGAACAGCACCGCTCCCCCCGACATGACGGTGAAACCGGACATAGTCTGCGTGCGTGACCAGCCGAATTCCTGCTCGATCGCACCGACGAACGGGCCAAAACAGAACGTCTGAAGTCCGATGCAGGAATAGCCCATCGCACAGCCCAAGACGGTTGGCCAATATCGGCGCCACTCCTCCTTTGCCGATGGGCCGGGTCCGCTGAAATGCTCCATGGCTAGCCTTCTCTCCGTCGTTGGTCTTTGCGCATGACCTATCTCTCAGGAAAGGGATGCAAGTCGCCCAAACGGACGAAGCCTGTCGCCACAGGGGATATTAAGGCGCCATCAAGGGCAGGGCTGCCGCTGCCTCTATCCGTGGGAGAGGTGCATGAAGTTTCTGGACATTGCGGCGGACGAACAGAATGGCATCGTCCATGTGACGATGAAGCGTGGCGCGGTGAACGCTGTCGATTATCCGATGTATGTCGAGATAGCCGAGCTGTTCAAAAAGCCCGAGGCTTACTGCGGATCGGTGCAGGTCATCCTGTTGAGCGGGGCGGGCCGGCATTTCTGCGGCGGCAACGACCTTGACGAATTCGCGTCAATGACGCCCGCCAACGCGACCGAACGCATGTGGCGGGTGCGCGAGGCCTTTTTCGCGATCATGGAATGCGCCGTGCCTGTCATTGGCGTGGTAAGGGGCGCTGCGCTGGGCACGGGCCTTGCGCTTGCGGCGTCCTGTGACTTCGTGTTGGCGGGCGAGGATGCAATGTTCGGATTGCCCGAACTGACGGTCGGCGTGATGGGAGGCGCGCGTCACCTTGCCCGTATTGCGCCGCAGCCCTTGGTCCGGCGCATGTATTTCACAGGAGAGGCGATGTCGGCGTCGGACTTCGCTGCGGCGGGCGGCGCGGTCAAGGTCTGCGAAGCGGGAGCCGTCATGGCCGAAGCGGAACGTCTGGCACGGCGGATCGCGGGATACAGCCCGACTGCGGTCCGGGTCAGCAAGCGGGTGCTCGACCGCATCGAATGGATGGACATCCGCGCAGGTTATGCGTTCGAACAAGCGGCGACCGAGAGGATGAGCGGCCATCCCGATTCCAAGGAAGCGTTGGCAGCATTTCGGGAGCGGCGCGATCCTTCCTATCGTCCGCTCGACCGCGACGCTGCGTGGTACGGCATATGAACGAGACGGAAGCAACATCGCCGCCGGATCTGTTTCCCGCTGGCGGCGCATTCGTGCTGGGCGGCAGTGGCGGACTGGGTTCGGCGATCTGCGAGGCGTTCGCGCAGGCCGGCGTACCGGTGGCATTCAGTTACCGCAGCGATGAAGCCTCTGCGCAGCGGGTTGCGGACATGATTGAAAGCCATGGCGTGCAGGCGAGGCGCTATACCGTGGACGCCCGCGACCGGGCCGTCGTCGCCGATGCGTTGAGCAACGCTGCGGACGATTTCGGTGGCCTGCACAGCATCGTCTACGCCGCCGGCCCGCCCTTTTCGCCCGAGTTCTTCGGGCGCACGTCGGACGATACGTGGCGGGCATGGCTGGAAGGCGATGTGCTGGCCGCGATCCATCTGGCGCAGGAAGCGATTGTTCATTTGCGGCGCAGTCGCGGCGCCTTCCTGACCCTCAGCACCTATCAGGGCGACATGATCGAGGTACGGGGGGGCACTTCGGCGATATCGAAGGCGGCGCTCGATCGGATGGTCGCCGTCATCGCCAAGGAGGAGGGGCGATATGGCGTCCGGGCCAACAGCCTGCGCTGTGGCTGGATTTCCAGCAGGACGAATGACCAGCTTCTGGCGGCGATGCCCGACCTGGCGGAGAGCAAGCGCCGGTCGATACCGTTGGGGCGTCTCGGACTGCCGGTAGAAATCGGCCAGACCGTCCTTTTCCTCTGCTCCAGCAGGGCCGGATTCATCACCGGCCAAACCATCACCGCCGATGGAGGGGAGGCGGTGTAGTCACTCGGGACAGCGCGGCCAGCCGCCGGCCGTTCACAGTTTCTTTGGCGGCAATGACCATTGATGGGAGGATATCATGGCTGACAAGCGACTGGAACTGCTATGGGATCATTTCCAGATCCGCGAGGTGATCGAGGCCTATGTTCATGGCTGCGACCGGGCCGACCGAGACGCCGTTGCAGATACCTATCATGAGGATAGCTATGACCATCACGGCCCGATCAGCGGGCCGGGGCATCAGTTTGCCACGGACTGCGTGGAAGCGCTTATTACTGTCTGGGAATCCTGCAATCATCTTCTGGGCCAATCCCGCATCAATGTGACTGGCGACATCGCAGGGGCGGAGACCTTGTTCTTCGCCAGCCAGACGCGAAAGCAGGATGGCGAAATGATGATGGATCAGCAGAAGGGCCGTTATGTGGACCGTCTGGAACGGCGGGACGGGATTTGGCGAATCAAGGATCGTCGCTGCATCCAGGAATGGTCAATGACCGTTCCCCTTGGTGAAAGCTTCGTCGATCGGGACTCTTTCCTTCCTGGGAAGCGTTCGGCCGAAGACCTGTCCTATCAAGCGCTCGGCCTTACCCGGGGATGTTCCCGCATCAAACGCGAAATCATGTGACATCTCTCGGCGGCTTATTCCATTCCGCCGCGCGACACGGGAATGAGCGCTCCGGAAATGCCGCGCGATGCGGGGGACGCCAGGAAGAGGATCAGATCGGCGATCGCTGCCGGCTGCACGAATTTGGAGAAATCGGCATCGGGCATGTCGGCGCGATTGGTCGGGGTGTCGATCACGCTCGGCAATACGGCATTGACGGTGCAGGATGTGTCGGCGAGTTCGACCGCCAGAGCTTCCGTGATCTTGTGGACTGCGGTCTTGGACGCGGCATAGGTCGCCATACCGGCCCCGGCCGATTGCGCGGACATCGACCCTATGTTGATGATCCGGCCGTTTGGCCGGGTGCGCAATACGGGCAGCGCGGCCTTGGTCATGTTGAGGCAGGTCAGCGCATTCATGGCGAACATGCGAGACCAGCTTTCCGCCGTGCTGTCGCCCAGCATCTCCCATGTGAAGCCCCCCGCCACGTTCACGAGGATGTCGGGCCATCCCATTCGGTCGACGATTGCGTCCATGGTGCGGACGGCACTATCGGCATCAGTCAGATCGACGCCGCCAAAATCCACGCAATTTTCAAGCGCCGATTTCGGCCGCGCATAATCCACTCGGGCGACCCGATCGCCATTGGCGAGAAAGGCGGCGCAGACCGCGTCGCCCAATATGCCGAATGCCCCGGTGACGACGGTAATGCGCGGCAACATTTTTTCCTCCCGATGGAACTCCGTAATTCTGTCGGTCATCGCCGCAAACCTTGATGCTGCACACGTTCAAACGGACGAAACAAGAGGTGCGATCTTCCTGCAATAGACCCTGTGGAGATTCTGGATGAGCTGACGTGGCCCGATGGATTGCTGCTGCTCGCTTCGTTGCGAGGATCAGCGCTGTCCGATCACATCCGCTACCGCCTCTGCTTTGCCATCCAACGGAGCGTATATGGTATTGAACGAAACTCAGAGCGCGATCAGGGACGCGGTGCGCGCGTTCGCGCAAGACCAGATCCGGCCCAACAGCCTCTCGTTCGAGGCAGCGAAAGCCTATCCAGACAGTCTTTTCAAGGAATTGGCGGCGCTGGGCCTTATGGGGATGACGGCGCCTGAGGCGGTGGGCGGAGCGGAAGCCGACTATATATCCTATGCGCTGGCGCTTATGGAAATCGCGGCGGCAGATGGCGCTCTCTCGACCATTGTCAGCATCCAGAACAGCCTTATCGTCGCGGGCCTGCTGAAGGACGGCACGCCTGCGCAGCAGGAGCGCTTTCTTCCGGACCTGATCGCCGGCCGATTGATCGGCGCTTTTGCCCTGACCGAGACCGACGCAGGTTCCGACGCGTCGGCCATCCGGACGAGGGCGGTGAAGGTCGAGGGCGGCTACATCCTCAACGGGTCGAAACAGTTCATCACATCCGGCCGCATCGCTGGGATCGCCATGGTCTATGCGGTCACCGATCCGGCGGCTGGCAAACGCGGCATCACTGCATTCATCGTGCCTACGGACAGCAAGGGATATGCTGTCGACAAGGTCGAACATAAACTGGGCCAGGCTGCGTCGGACACATGCGCGATCCGCTTCGATGACTTGTTCGTGCCCGACAATCTGCGGCTGGGCGCGGAAGGGGCGGGCTATGGCATTGCGCTCGCGAATCTGGAGGCGGGCAGGATCGGGATCGCCGCGCAGTGCATCGGCATGGCCCGCGCGGCTCTGGACATCGCCATCGACTATGCCAAGGAACGCAAGAGTTTCGGCAAGCCGATCATCGAGCACCAGGCCGTCGGCTTCAGGCTGGCCGATCTGGCCGCGAAGCTGGAGGCCGCCAGGCAGTTGGTCCTCCACGCCGCATCGATGAAGGACGCGCAGCTGCCGTGCCTTGCCGAGGCTTCGATGGCGAAACTCGTGGCGTCGGAAACCGCCGAGGCGGTCGTGTCCGGCGCGCTCCAGACGCTGGGCGGTTACGGCTATCTCGAGGAATTCGGCGTCGCGAAAATCTATCGCGACGTCCGCGTCTGCCAGATTTACGAGGGAACGTCGGACATTCAGCGGATGGTTATCGCCCGCTCACTATAGGAGGTATGACATTATGCGCGACGACTCCGTCGTGATCCTTGGCTATGCGCGCACGCCCATGGGGGGCTTTCAGGGTGCGCTATCCGGGATGAAGGCCACAGAACTGGGCGCCGTCGCCATCAGGGCGGCGGTCGAGCGATCCGGCATGGAGCCATCCATGATCGATCGAGCTTATATGGGATGCGTCCTACCTGCAGCCCTCGGCCAGGCGCCAGCGCGTCAGGCAGCCCTTGGCGCCGGATTGCCGAGATCGGTGGAGGCGACGACAGTCAACAAGATGTGCGGTTCGGGCATGCAGGCGGTCATCATGGCGTCGGAGGCACTCGCCGCGGGCGCTGCAACGGCGATTGTCGCGGGGGGCATGGAAAGCATGAGCAACGCCCCCTATGCGCTTCCAAAGCATCGCTCAGGCGCGCGCATAGGCCATGATCGAGTCATCGACACAATGATGATGGACGGCCTTGAGGACGCCTATGCGCCGGGCAAGCCCATGGGCGCCTTTGCGGAGGACGCCGTCCGCGAATATCAGTTTTCGCGCGCCGAGCAGGACGATTATGCGCTGCGTTCGCTCAGCCGCGCGACCGATGCCATCGCAAGCGGCGCTTTCGCGCATGAGATCGAGCCCGTCCGCGTGCCCGGCCGGGGCGGCGACGTCATTGTCGATACGGACGAACAGCCCGGCAAGGCCCGACCCGACAAGATTCCTTCACTAAAGCCCGCCTTTCTCGAAGGCGGCACGATCACCGCCGCCAATGCCTCGTCCATTTCCGACGGCGCGGCTGCCCTGTTGCTGACCCGTGCCAGCGTCGCGGTGAAGCACGGCCTGCCCGCCATCGCCAGGATCGTCGCGACCGCCGCGCATGCCCACGATCCTGCAAAGTTCACCACGGCCCCGGTCCCGGCGATCCGCAAGCTGCTGGAGAAAACGGGCTGGTCCATCGGGGACGTCGATCTGTTCGAGATCAACGAAGCCTTCGCGGTCGTCGCCATGATCGCCGCCAGGGATCTTTCCATTCCCGCAGACAAGCTGAACGTGAACGGCGGCGCGACTGCCCTCGGCCATCCAATCGGCGCATCGGGTGCCCGCATATTGGCGACGCTGCTTGCAGCATTGCAGAATCGCGGGTTGAAGCGTGGCATAGCTTCGTTGTGCATCGGTGGCGGTGAAGCTACCGCGATCGCCGTCGAACTGATGTGACCCGAAGCAGATTGAAGGAGCAGGAAAATGGATATCAGGAACATGCCGGCGATTGTCACTGGCGGCGCTTCGGGCCTCGGCAATGCGACGGCCCGGATGCTGGCAGCAGCAGGCGCGAAGGTCGCCATTTTCGATCTGAATGAGGAGGTCGGCCAGAAAGCGGCGCAGGATCTGGGCGGCGCCTTCTTCAAGGTCAACGTGGCCGAGGACGAAAGCGTCGCCGAAGGGCTGAGCCGGGCTGCCGAGAGGCATGGCACGGCGCGCATCCTGGTCAATTGCGCGGGCATCGCGCCCGCGGTGAAGACCGTCGGCAAGGAAAATGTGCCGCACGCGCTGGATATCTATCGCCGGACGATCGAAGTGAACCTGATCGGCACCTTCAACATGATCTCGAAATTTGCCGCCCAGCTTGCCGCCGCGGACGAGATCGATGGCGAGCGTGGCGTGATCGTCAACACAGCGTCGGTCGCGGCCTATGACGGGCAGATCGGGCAAGCCGCCTATTCGTCGTCCAAGGGCGGCGTGGTTGGCATGACCCTTCCGGTGGCGCGCGATCTCGCCCAGTTCAAGATCCGCGTGATGACGATTGCCCCCGGCATCTTCCTGACGCCGATGCTGGAATCCTTTCCGCAGAATGTCCAGGATGCCCTGGGCGCGCAGGTGCCCCATCCCAGCCGGCTTGGCAAACCTTCCGAATATGCGCAGCTTGTCGAAAGCATCATCCGAAATCCGATGCTCAATGGCGAAGTCATCCGGCTGGATGGCGCCATCCGCATGGCCCCGCGATGACGGAGACGCACAATGGCCTGCGGGTCGAGCGGGACGGCGCTGTCATGCGGCTTACGCTCGACCGGCCGGCGGTCGGCAACGCCATCGACATCCCGATGGCGCGCGCCTTCATGGATGCGGCCATCCTCTGTGATGAGGATGACGGCGTGCGATGCGTGCTGATCAGCGGCGCAGGCCGGCTGTTCTGCGCCGGCGGCGATGTGGCCGCATTTCACGGGGCGGGCGATGCGCTGCCATCATTCCTGAAGGAAATTACCGCCTATCTGCATTCGGGCATCGCCCGGCTTGCACGCATGGACAAGCCGGTCGTGACCGCCATCAATGGTCCCGTGGCGGGCGCGGGCGTCGGCCTTGCCCTTCTGGGCGACATTGTCCTGGCGGACCCCGCAGCGCACATCACCCTGGCCTACACCGCGATCGGCATGGTGCCCGACGGGGGCACGACCTGGCTTCTTCCCCGGCTGGTCGGCCTGCGAAAGGCGCAGGAAATGATGCTGCGCAACCCCAGGATCTCGGCGGAGAATGCCGCGGCCATGAACCTCATCACCCGCGTGGTCGCGGAAGGAACCCTGGCGATCGAGGCCGATGCCATTGCGCAGGAGCTGAGCAATGCCGCGACGGGCGCGATCGGCGCGACGCGCGCGCTGCTGCTCGATGCCTTCACGCGACCTCTGGAAACCCAGATGGAACTGGAAAGCCGCGCGATCGCCGCCCGCGCCCGGACGTTCGAAGGCCGAGAAGGCATTGCCGCGTTCGTCGAAAAACGTCCGCCGAATTTCCATCAGGAGAATAGTAAATGACCGATGCCTTCATTGTCGCAGCGGCGCGAACCGCAGGAGGGCGCCGAAAGGGTGCCTTGGCGGGCGTGCATCCCGCCGATCTGGGCGGCATGGTGCTGGACGCGCTGGTGGAGCGGTCCGGCATTGATCCCGCCGCGATAGAGGATGTGATCGCCGGATGCGTCAGCCAGGCCGGCGAGCAGTCTTTCGCCCTCGGCCGCAATATGGTGCTGGCGTCCGGCCTGCCCGACAGCGTGCCTGCCGTCACGATCGACCGGCAATGCGGTTCCTCCCAACAGGCGCTGCATTTCGCCGCGCAGGCCGTGATGTCAGGCACGCAGGATCTGCTCATCGCCGCTGGTGTCGAGAGCATGACCCGCGTGCCGATGGGATCGAATTATACGCTGCATGCCCAGGCCGGAATGGGCCAGGGCCCCTGGAGCCGCCGGATCCTGGATCGCTACGGCGTATCCGAATTCAGCCAGTTTCATGGGGCCCAGGCGATAGCCGACAAATATGGCTTCAGTCGGGAGGATATGGATCGCTACGCGCTGGAGAGCCACAGGCGGGCGGCAGGCGCGATCAAGGCCGGCCTGTTTCGCGAAGAGATCGTACCGGTGGACGTCAATGGCGCCATGTTCGACACGGATGAAGGCGTGCGCTTCGATGCCTCTCCCGAAGGCATGGCCGGAGTGAAGCCGATCGTCGAGGGCGGTGCCATCACGGCCGCCAACGCCAGCCAGATGACCGATGGCGCATCGGGGGTGCTGGTGGCGAGCGCGCAGGCGGTGAAGGACCATGGGTTGACCCCTATAGCGCGCATTCATTCCCTGACGGTCACTGCCGGGGACCCGGTCATCATGCTGGAGGAACCCGTTCCTGCAACGCGCAAGGCCCTGCTCAGGGCCGGCATGAAGCTGGAGGATATCGATCTCTTTGAAGTGAACGAAGCGTTTGCCTCCATTCCCATGGCCTGGCTCAAGGCGCTGGACGCCGATCCTACGAAGCTCAATGCCAGGGGTGGAGCGATTGCGCTGGGCCATCCGCTTGGCGCCAGCGGGACCAAGCTCATGACGACGATGATCCACGCTCTGCGGCAGCAAGGCAAGCGGTGGGGTCTTCAGACCATGTGCGAAGGCGGCGGCATGGCCAATGTCACCATCGTGGAGGCGTTGTGATCAAGCCCCGGACTATGGGCCATCCTGGTCGAACGACGCGACGCCGTGACGCTGACCGGCCCGATGCGCTGAACGCCCTCGACAGCCAGTCTGGCCCACTTCACGGATGCGTTCGCCAAAAGGCGCGCCGGTAAATGACGAGGCCGCTGAGCGGCTAGGGGGGTAGGGAGATTAGCATGCGTACACGTTTCACGGAGCTGATGGGCATCCAATATCCGATCGTTCAGGGCGGCATGATGTGGGTCGGGCGGGCGGAGCTCGCCTCGGCGGTATCGAATGCCGGTGGGTTGGGCATGCTCACTGCGCTTACCCAGCCCACGCCGGACGATCTGCGCCGCGAAATCGATCGATGCCGGGCCATGACGGACAAGCCCTTCGGCGTGAACCTCACCATCCTTCCTTCTGTGGCTCCGCCCCCTTATGCCGAATATCGCAGGGCGATCATCGATAGCGGCGTGAAGATCGTCGAAACGGCGGGCTACAAGCCGCAGGAGCATATCGATGACTTCAAGGGTCACGGGATCAAGGTCATCCATAAATGCACCGCCGTCCGCCATGCATTGTCGGCAGAACGCATGGGGGCGGACGTGATCTCGATCGATGGCTTCGAATGTGCCGGCCATCCAGGCGAGGACGATATTCCGGGCCTCATCCTGATCCCTGCAGCCGCCGACAAGGTGAAGATCCCGATGATCGCGAGCGGCGGTTTCGGCGATGGCCGGGGCCTTGTCGCCGCCCTGGCGTTGGGCGCGGATGGGATCAATATGGGAACGCGCTTTTGCGCTACGGTCGAGGCGCCGATCCACCCGCGGATCAAACAATTCATCGTCCACAATGACGAGCGGTCCACCAATCTGATCTTCCGCAAATTCCACAATACCGGCCGGGTTGCGAAGAACAGCGTTTCCGATGAAGTCATCGAGATCAGCAAGCGAGACAATGTAGTGTTCGAGGATATTCGGCCTTTTGTTTCGGGCGCACGCGGACGTGTCGCCCTTGAGTCTGGTGATATCGACGCAGGCCTGGTCTGGGCGGGACAGGTCCAGGGCCTGATCCATGACATTCCGACCTGCAAAGAGCTGCTCGATCGGATGATCGAGGAGGCCAAGCAAATTATCGGGCGGCGGTTGGCGGGCTCCCTTGACCTCGAGGCTAGGGTATGAGCAAGGGGCCGCTGGAAGGATTGAAGGTCATTGAGTTTGCCAGCATAGGACCAGGTCCCCATGCCGCGATGCTGCTGGCGGACATGGGCGCAGAAGTGTTGAGGATTGATAGGCCCGGCGGCAACGGTTGGCCGAACCCTATCGTTGACCGCGGGCGTGCTGTGAAGGTCTTGGATATCCGGACCCAGTCAGGACGTAGCTGGAGCAGGCGGATCGCTCAGAGAGCTGACGTCGTAATCGAGGGGTTGCGGCCCGGAGTGATGGAGCGGCTTGGGCTGGGACCCGATAGGCTTTGCGCGGACAATCCTCGCCTGATCTATGGTCGAATGACGGGCTGGGGTCAGCATGGACCACTTGCCAAACGCGCTGGTCACGACATCAATTATCTTGCGATCACAGGCGCACTGGCGGCCATGGGCAAACCGCGAGAGCCGGCAGCAATTCCCCTTAATCTGGTCGGAGATTTCGGTGGCGGATCGTTATTTCTGGTTTTCGGCATTCTTGCGGCATTGTGGGAAAGAGAAAAATCCGGCTTAGGACAGGTTGTAGACGCGGCGATTGTGGATGGCGTCGCTTCGTTGATGACCTTTTTTACTGGCCTTGAAAATACTGGCCAGATTTCACTGGATCGTGACCGAAATGTCCTTTCAGGAGCCGCACCGTTCTATCGATGCTATTTGTGTCGTGATGGACGGGAAATCTCGGTTGGACCGCTTGAACCACAATTCTTCGCGGCGCTAATGCAGCAGCTAGGTCTTGAAGAACTTACGCCAACTCAATATAATGAATCCCGCTGGGGAGAACTTGCGGGTGCCCTGGCCAGCAAGTTTTCCAGTCAGGATCAAGCATATTGGATTACACTTCTTGCGCAAGTAGATGGCTGCATTGCCCCGGTATTGACGGCAATGGAAGCTCCTAATCACCCGCACAGCATTGCACGAGGGAGTTATGTCGAATGTGAGGGCATAACTCAGCCTGTTCCCGCGCCACGCCTATCACGCACGCCAGGACAAATCGGGGTGCCTGAAGACGGCGATTCCATGGCGTCGAGGTGGCTTGCTTGATGCTAGTCTTAACCTTCAGTCTAACGCCGCATCGACTTTAAAGGAAATTCGCGCCATTCGTAGTCTGCAAAAGTTCAACAGACCGTGCGACGTCTTCCCCAGTGGACAGGATTGCCCCTCCGAGATACCGCGGCTGTCGTTGACCGAGGGAGTGTCGCCATCGATCATCCGGGCATGATCTTTATCAATGGCGGCACCTTTCTGATGGGGTCCGACCACTTCTATCCTGAGGAAGCCCCGCGACGACGGGTTACGATCGACAGCTTCTGGATC
>CBHCMH010000021.1:0-11833 GCA_965974445.1 uncultured Rhizorhapis sp. | reverse complement strand
CGCTGGCCGGGGCCGCGATCCCTGAAGATCTGGCGCAGGGGCTGAGGACGACGGCGGCGCACAGCACGCTCGTCCTCGCCGACCGCAACAGCACCGCGATCCTGAACGACGGCACGCTGGGGCGCGGCGTGACCGAGGTCGAGCTGGAACGGCAGGAACTGGAACAGGGCAGCCGTCTGGAAATCAGCCATGACGGCTATGTCCGCCGCCTGGGCTTCAGCCATCGCCGCCTGCTGCTGATGGGGCCGGACGGCCGCGAAATCCGGGGAGAGGATATGCTGCTGCCCGCCGGGCGGCGCAAGCCCGCGGCGACGGCCTTTGCCGTCCGCTTCCATCTCGCGCCCGATGTGGAGCCGACGCTGACGGCGGACAAGCTGGGGGCGCTGCTGCGTATCCAGATGGGACCGCTCTGGCAGTTCCGCAGCGGCGGCGGCGCGCTGGCGATTGAGGACAGTCTCTGGGTGGACGGCGAGGGCCGGCCCCACCCGGCGAAGCAACTGGTGGTGACCGGAGAAACAGCGGCGGGTGGCGCGAGCGTCGGCTGGCTGCTGAAACGGGTCGGATAAAGGGTAAATCATGAGCGAAGTGAAGATCGGGCGGGCGCTGTTGTCAGTGTCCGACAAGAGCGGACTTGTTGAACTGGGGCAGGCGCTGGCGCGTCACGGCGTCGAACTGGTGTCGACCGGCGGCACGGCCAAGGCGTTGCGCGAGGCGGGCCTTACGGTCAGCGATATTTCCGACCTTACCGGCTTTCCCGAGATGATGGACGGCCGCGTCAAGACCCTCCACCCGAAGGTCCATGGCGGCCTGCTCGCCGTGCGCAATAATCCCGAACATGTCGCCTCGATGCAAGAGCATGAGATTGGCGCGATCGACTTGGTCGTCGTCAACCTCTATCCCTTTGCGCAGACTGTCGCGCGCGGGGCCGAGCGGGAAGAGATTATCGAGAATATCGACATTGGCGGCCCGTCCATGGTGCGTTCGGCGGCGAAGAATCACGAAAGCGTGGCCATTGTCACCGACCCCGCCGATTATGCCCGGCTGATCGCCGAGATGGACGAAAAGGGCGGCAAGACCAGTTACGACTTCCGCCGGATGCTGGCGGCCAAGGCCTATGCGGCGACAGCGGCTTATGACAGCGTGATCGCCAGCTGGTTTGCGCATGCCGATCAGGGGCAGAAATTTCCGCCTGTCCGAACAATGGCGAGCCGTCTTGCCATGCCGCTGCGCTACGGCGAAAATCCGCATCAGGACGCGGCGCTCTATCTGCCGTTCGGTCCTGCCGCGCGCGGGATTGCCCAGGCGCAACAGGTGCAGGGCAAGGAGCTTTCCTACAACAACCTCAACGACGCGGATGCCGCGCTGGAGTTGGTCAGCGAATTTCGCGACGGGCCGCCAACGGTGGTGATCGTTAAGCACGCCAATCCTTGCGGCGTCGCCACGGCCGATACGCTGATCGACGCGTACCGGCAGGCGTTGGCCTGCGACAGCGTATCGGCCTTTGGCGGCATTATTGCGGTCAACCGGCCGCTCGATGGCCCCACGGCCGAAGCGATCAGCGAAATCTTTACCGAGGTTGTTGCCGCACCCGATGCCGACGACGCGGCAAGGGCGGTGTTCGCGAAGAAGAAAAATTTGCGCCTGTTACTGACCGGTGAATTGCCCGATCCGGCACGGCGAGGCCAGCAGGTGAAGGTGATCGCGGGCGGGGTCCTGCTGCAGGATCGCGACAATGGCCGGGTCACGCGCGAGCAACTGAAAATCGTGACAAAACGCGCGCCCACGGAGCAGGAACTGAACGACTGCCTCTTTGCATGGACCGTCGCCAAGCATGTGAAGTCCAACGCCATCGTTTACGCCAGGGATGGTGTGACGGCGGGCATCGGCGCGGGGCAGATGAATCGTCGCGACAGCGCCCGCATTGCCGCCGCAAAGGCACAGGAGGCGGCCGACACAAATGGCTGGGACGCCGCACGCACCATCGGCTCGGCGGTCGCCTCCGACGCCTTCTTTCCCTTCGCTGACGGCTTGCTGGCGGCGGTTGAGGCGGGTGCCACGGCGGTGATCCAGCCGGGCGGCTCCATCCGCGATGATGAGGTCATCGCAGCGGCGGACGAAGCGGGACTGGCGATGGTCTTCACCGGGATGCGCCATTTCCGGCATTGATCGGCTGGGGCGGCGCATCCATTTGTTCTGCTGACGAAAGGTTGTGCCGCCAGCTTCCCCATTATATCCTTTGATTCGCGCGATTCGGGGTCGACGCAGATCATGTCCTTGGGGGGCATGATGGAATTCGGATCAAGGACGGGTTGTCCTGCCGGTAAAATCGTTCGCCCCGCACCTTTCGGCCGGGACGAACGATTTGGTTCCGCGCAGACCCCATAACGGCAGCGCCGCGTTTTCTTTAAATCGCGGTTAACCACTCCTTAGAAGATTTCCTTCACTCCCTGCAGGCACGCAGTTTCTGTTGGGGAGTTCCCGAATGACGCGCCCGGACACGGCAGTAGACGTAGCAATTATCGGCGCTGGCCCAGCGGGGCTGACGGCGGCCTATCTGCTCACCAAAAAAGGCTATAGCGTCACCGTCATCGAAAAGGATCCCGTCTATGTCGGCGGGATCAGCCGCACGGTGGAATATAAGGGCTTTCGCTTCGACATTGGCGGCCATCGCTTCTTTTCCAAGTCGCAGGAAGTGGTGGACCTGTGGAACGAAATCCTTCCCGACGATTTCATCCAGCGCCCGCGCATGAGCCGCATTTATTATGAGGGGAAATTCTACTCCTATCCCCTCCGCGCGTTCGAGGCGTTGATGAACCTGGGCATTTTGCGCTCGACTCTGTGCATGGCGAGCTATCTGCGCTGGAAACTCGCACCCAAAAAACATGTCCGCAGTTTCGAGGATTGGGTGGTCAACCAGTTCGGCCACAAGCTCTATTCGATCTTCTTCAAGACCTACACGGAAAAGGTGTGGGGCATGCCCTGCGACGAAATGTCGGCCGACTGGGCGGCGCAGCGGATCAAGGGGCTGAGCCTAGGTGCGGCGGTGCTCGATGGCCTGAAGCGCTCGCTGGGCCTCAACAAGCGGCCCAATGACGGTATGGCGACCAAGACGCTGCTCGAAACCTTTCGCTATCCCCGGCAAGGCCCCGGCATGATGTGGGAGGCCGCGCGCGATTTCGTGGTGAAGGGCGGCAACCGCGTGCTGATGGGCCATGCCTTGAAGCAGATGAAGCAAGATGCCCGCACCGGCCGTTGGCGGGTGCAGGCGACCGGCCCGGATGGCCGTCTGGTCTCGATCAACGCCGCGCACGTCATCAGCTCCGCGCCGATGCGGGAGTTGGCGGCCCGGCTCGATCCGCTGCCCGCGACGGTGCCGCAGGCGTCGGACCTCAAATATCGCGACTTCCTGACGGTTGCGCTGATGATTCGCTCCGACGACCTGTTTCCCGACAACTGGATCTATATCCATGACAGCAAGGTGAAGGTCGGCCGCGTACAGAATTTCCGCAGCTGGTCGCCCGAAATGGTGCCGGAAGAGGGCATTGCCTGTGTGGGGCTGGAATATTTCTGCTTCGAAGGCGATGGCCTCTGGTCGTCGAGCGATGCTGACCTGATCGAACTGGCAAAGAAGGAAATGGCGATCCTTGGCCTGTGCAAGCCCGACGATGTCGTCGATGGCGCGGTGGTGCGGCAAGAAAAAGCCTATCCGGTCTATGACGACGCCTATGCCGACAATGTGAAAGTGATGCGCGAGGAGCTGGAGGTAGCCTATCCCACGCTGCACATGGTCGGCCGCAACGGCATGCACCGCTATAATAATCAGGACCATGCCATGATGACGGCGATGCTGACGGTCCGGAATATCGAGGCGGGGGGCCGCGTCTATGACATCTGGGGCGTGAATGAGGATGCCGAATATCATGAGGCGGGCGATGAGGGGCAGCGCGCGGCGCTTGCATCCGAACGGCTGGTGCCCAGCCGCGCGGCGAAGGCGGCCTGAGGCATGGTAACCGCGATGCTCTCCATGCTGCGCAACTGGACATACCTGCGCTACATATTGTCGAGCGCGGGTGCGCTGGCGGTGGATATGAGCCTGTTCATGGCGCTGTTCCATCTGGGCGTCTTTCCCGCCGCTGCGTCCGCGATCGGTTATATGAGCGGCATTGCGGCGCATTGGCTGCTGTCCAGCCGGGCCGTGTTCGCTGACACTGTCGCGCGGCGGGGCAGGGGACGGGACCGTCAGAAGGCGCTGTTCCTGGGGTCTGCCCTGGTCGGCCTCTCCATCACCACGCTGACCGTCGGCGTCGGCGATCTTGCGGGCCTCGATCCGCGGCTTGCCAAGCTGGTCGCCATCGCGATCAGTTTCCAGGCGACCTATCTGATGCGCAAGAAGGTCGTCTTTGCGGGATGATTGCTGACCGGCACCTGCAAGGCCGCCGACTTCCGCTCGCAGTTCTGCTCATATGGCTGCTGTGCGCGATCGGGCTGCTTATCGCCTCGCGCGGTTCGATCCCCTATCTGGATTTCCGCGATCCGGACGACGCCCTGCGCCTCGTCCAGGTTCGCAACTGGATGGCCGGGCAAAGCTGGTTCGACGTCACCCAATATCGCATCAATCCGCCCGAGGGCGGCGCGATGCACTGGTCGCGCCTGCTGGATGTACCGATTGCCGCCTTGCTGTGGCTGCTGACGCCGCTGGCGGGCCAAGCGCTGGCGGAAAGCATCGTGCTGGCGCTTTACCCCCTGCTCATTCTCGGGCTGCTGTTCGGCCTCCTGGCCGATGCCGTCCGCCGGCTTGCCGGCCCCGTGGTCGCGCTTTTTGCGGTTCTGCTGCTGGCGGTCACATTCCCGGTGCTGATCCAGCTTCAGCCCCTGCGCATCGATCATCATGGCTGGCAGATCGTCATGGCGGCGCTGGCGCTGGACGGCAGCCTGATGCGCTCGCCCCGGCGGAGCGGGATCGTCACCGGAACAGCTCTGGCCCTGTGGCTCCATATTTCCAGCGAGGCGTTGCCCTATGCGGCCCTGTTCGGCACGCTCTACGGACTGCGCTATCTGCGCCATCCCGAGCAGTGGCACAGGCTGGCCGCCTATTTGCTGGCGGTGACGATTGGATCGACGGCGTTGCTGCTGGCCACGCATGACTGGCCGGCATCGCTGCGCTTTTATTGCGATGCCATGTCGCCGACATACCTCATTCCACTTTGGACGGCGACATTGCTTGTGCTGCCCTTGAAGGCCTTGCTGCCCGATCATCGCCTGCCGAACCGGCTGGCGATCGCCGGATTGGCGGGGGCGGGCGCGCTTGTCGCCCTGTCGCTGACGGGCAAGGAGTGCCTTGCCGGGCCGTTCGAGACGCTCGATCCCTATGTCTATAAATATTGGTATCTCAACATCAAGGAAGGCCTGCCGATCTGGCAGCAGGGCATCGCCACTGTGGTCCTGGTCGTTACCGGGCCGATACTGGGCCTGTTGGGCTATGGCCTTGCCCTTCGCGAGCAATGGGGCACGGAGCAGGCCAACCGCTGGCTGGAGTGCCTGTTTCTGGCGTTCGGCGCGTTTCTGGTCTCGGTGATGGTGTTACGCGCGATGGCAGTGGGCAATCTGTTCATGCTGCCGGGCAATGCCTGGCTGCTGTATGTCGCCGTCCGGAAAGCGCGGGCAATCGGACAGGCAGCGCCGCGAATCCTGGCGACCGTCGCCACCGTCGCGCTGGTACCGGCCCTCCCGGCGGCGCTGGCGTCAACGCTGCTGTCGGAGGAGCAGAATGAGCAGGTCGCGGCCAAGTCCGACAAGAAGCAACCGTCTTGCGTCACTACCGCATCGTTGCAGGGCCTGAACGCGCTGCCCGCCGCTCCGTTGTTCGCCGCTTTGGATATCGGCCCCTTTCTGCTGGCAAACACCCATCACAGCGTGATCGCCACCAACCATCACCGTAACCAACTGGCGATGGCGAAAGTGCTGCGGGCCTTCGCGGGTAATGAGGCGGACGCGCGCCGGATCATTGCCGCGACCCCGGCGCGCTATCTGGTCTATTGCCCGGAACGAGGCGAAATAGGCCACTATGTGAAGAGAAATCCAAAGGGCCTTGCGGCCCGGCTGGAGGCAGGAAAGCCGCCCGTCTGGCTGACACCCGTTCCCATGCGGCCGGGCGAAACCATCCGCGTCTATCGCATCGCGCGTTAGGTGCGATGATCAAGGTTGAATCGCCCATTCCGTTCGTCCCGAGCGAAGTCGAGGGACGAGGGCTTGGTGCGGCGTGTCTCGACTTCGCTCGACACGAACGGGGTAGCTAAGCCAAATCAAGCCGCCTCCGGCTGGAACAGCATCGCCACGCCGTTCATGCAATAGCGCTTGCCGGTCGGCTTTGGCCCATCGTCAAAGACGTGACCCAGATGCCCCCCGCAGCGGCGGCAATGCACTTCGGTGCGGGGATAGCCGATCAGATAATCGGTGCTGGTGCGCACGGCATTGGGCAATGGCTTCCAGAAGCTGGGCCAGCCGGTGCCGCTGTCATATTTGGTAGCGGACGAAAAGAGCGGCAGGCGGCAACCGGCGCACAGGAAAACACCCATGCGATGTTCTTTGTTGAGCGGACTGGAATAGGGCCGCTCGGTCGCGGCGCGGCGCAGCACCGAAAATTGCTGCGGCGTCAGGCGTTTCGTCCAATCGGCGTCGGAGAGGGTGAGTTCGAAGCGTTTCTTGGCGTTGGCGGCCCGGACTGTTCCAAGTCCGCCTGCGGCCAGAATGCCGACGAAAGCAATAAATGCGCGTCGCGAAAGGGTCATGCTCACATACCCCCTCATCACGCCTGAACCTGCGATGCACGGCCCCATCGCTTCCACCAGGAACGCCCCGGATCCCCCCGGCCGGACTTGAGCACATTGCGCCGGAACAGGCGCACGCCCAGCCGGATGATGATCCCGACCCAGAGCAGTTGCCAGCCAAGCGCCACCAGATGTGGCCAGAGTTCCGGGGATTGCGCGGCGCGGGCGATCATCGTGAAGGGCGAGCTCAAGGGAAAGGCAGCGGCGGCGAATTCGGCGGCGCTCCCCGGATTGCCGACCGCGTAGGAGGCGAGGAAGAAAACCACCACCTGCCCCATGGTGACGGGCATGGACAGCGTCTGCACTTCGCGCACCGTCGTCGCCTGCGCGCCGATGCCGATGAAGAGCGCGCCCAAGAGCATATAGGCCATGGCGAAATAGAGGACGCCCAGCGTGACGAACATCGGCCAGCCGACGGCAGGCGGAGGCGGGGGCTCCGATACGCCAAAGGCCATCATATAGACCAGGGCGCCCGCGCCGCCCCAGATGGCGATGCCGACTAGCGACATCCCCAGCATCGCCATCAGCTTGCCGATGAAGATCGCGTCAACCGGCACGGCGGCGGCCAATATCTCGATGATCTTGTTGGTCTTTTCCTCGACCATGTTCGACAGGACCATGCCGGCCAGCAACATGGTGAGCAGGAACAGCAGCACCTGCGCGCCCCGGCCGGTCAGCATCTGCGCCTGTTCCCGCGCGCCCCGGCTGTCCGTCACGATATGGCTTTCAAGGCGCGTCATGGGCAGCGCGTCCCCCGCTCGCGCCGTGCTGACCAGCAGCGACACATCGCCTTCGAGCCGCTCGACATCGGACTTCCGGCCGGTCAGGATCGGCCGCTCCAGCGTGCCCGACAGGATGGCAATCACACTGTCCTCCCGTCTCTGGAGCATGGCCTCTGCGTCCAGGCCGGGCGGGCCATCCTTGAGGAGCGGCATGGAGGCAGGGCCCAGTTGTTCCAGCAGCCTGTAATTGGCGCGATGCAAGGCCTGCACCTCATCTGCGCTCATAAGGACGCCGACCGCCTGCCGCCTGCCATCGCTGGACATGTCATTGCCCATCTGCCCGGCGACCACGCCGACGATCACGGGGAACAGCGGCCCGAGCAGGAAGAAGATGAAGGCCTTGGAAAAGATGACGGCCGTGAAATCCCGCCGCGCAATGACGAAGGCGGCGCGGAACAGATCCTTCATGCCACGGCCTCCTGCTGGGGCGCAGCATCCATTTCGCGCGCGGCGGCCTCCCCGGCGATGGCGACGAAGGCGTCGTGCAGGCCGGGCCGCTCGATGGCGAGCGCCTCGACGCCGGCATTACCCTCTACCAGCGCCTTCAGCAGCGGTTCGACGCCGCCGTCGGGCATGGTGAAGTGCCACACATTGCCATCGACATGCGTATCGGGGGGCAATGCCGCGCGCCAGGGCCATCGGTCCGCCGCGTTTCCAGCCGAACCTGCGGGCGCAGCCGGCCTCGTGCTTCGGCGACGCTCCCTTCGAACCGGACCTTGCCCCCGGCGATGATCGCGATCCGCTCGCACAGCCGCTCGGCATGGGCGATGACATGGGTGGAAAAGATGATGGTCGCACCTTGCGCCGCCTTGGCCCGGATCAGCCGTTCCAGCTTCCCCTGATTGATCGCGTCCAGCCCGGAAAAGGGCTCGTCCAGCACAATGAGGCGCGGCTCATGCACGATCGCGCCCAAGAGCTGAACCGTCTGCGCCATGCCCTTGGACAGGGTCCGCACCGGCTTGTCCACAGCCGCGCCCAGCCCATGCTCCTCCATCAGCGCCCGCGCGCGTTTCCGGCCCTCCGCGAGCGGCAGCCCCCGCAACGCGCCCATGAAGGCGATGGCGTCAAAGGCCTTCATCGACGGGTAAAGGCCGCGCTCCTCGGGCAGATAGCCAACCTGCCGCACCATCTTCAGCGGTTTTGTCGCGCCCAGCAGCATCCGTTCTCCCGCATCGGGATCGATGATGCCCAGCAACATGCGGATGGTGGTTGTCTTGCCCGCGCCATTGGGGCCGAGTATGCCGTAGATGCTGCCGCTTGGGACGGCGATATCGACGCCATCCACGGCGCGGAAGGAGCCGAAATCCTTGACAAGCCCACGCGCTTCAACGGCATAGGGCGAATGCATGTGCTCCGTCATCGGGGGCAGGATAGTCGCGGCTTATGACAAGACAAGGCGAAAATATCGAGGAGCGCCTGAAGGCGCAGGCGGCGGCGCTGGGCTTTGCCGCCTGCGCCATCGCGCGCGCCGATGCCGCGCCGCAAAGCGCCGCCCGTCTGGCCCAGTGGCTGGCCGAGGGGCGCCATGGCGACATGATCTGGATGGAGGAACGCGCCGCTCAGCGCGGCTCGCCGCACGGCCTGTGGCCGCAGGTGCGCTCCGTCATCATGCTGGGCATGAGCTATGCGCCCGGTCATGATCCGCTGGCGCTGGCCGAGGCTCCCGACATTGGCCGGATTTCCGTCTATGCACAGGGGCAGGACTATCATGATGTCGTGAAAAAGGCGCTGAAAGCCCTCGCCCGCTGGATGGTCGAGGCGGCGGGCGGGGAACTGAAGGTCTTCGTCGATACGGCGCCGGTCATGGAAAAGCCGCTGGCAGAGGCGGCGGGGCTCGGCTGGCAGGGAAAGCATAGCAATCTGGTCAGCCGGGAGCATGGCAGCTGGCTGTTTCTGGGAGCGATCTACACGACGCTGGACCTGACGCCGGACGCACCGGGGCGCGATCGCTGCGGGCGTTGCGACGCCTGCCAGCGGGCCTGCCCGACCGACGCCTTCCCCGCGCCCTACCGGGTCGATGCGCGCAAATGCATTTCCTACCTCACCATTGAGCATAAGGGGCCGATCCCGCTGGAATATCGCGCCGCCATCGGCAACCGCATTTATGGCTGCGACGATTGCCTGGCCGTCTGCCCCTGGAACAAGTTCGCGGACAGCGCCGCGACGAACAAGGCCTTCCTCGCCCGCGCCGAACTGACCGCGCCGGCCTTGTCGGACCTGCTGGAGCTGGACGATGCAGGCTTCCGCGCGGTGTTCGCGGGATCCCCGATCAAGCGCATCGGCCGCGACCGCATGGTCCGCAATGCCGCGATTGCGGCCGGGAACAGCGGGAATCCGAAATATCGCGCGCGGCTGGAACGGCTGGCGATGGACGAGAGCGCAGTTGTGCGCGATGCCGCCGAATGGGCGCTGGAGCGGTTGGCGGGCGTTGTCCGACCATAGCCGTCATGCTGAACTCGTTTCAGCATCCATAAGGAGGAACGATGGAGCCTCTATCCCTGAGCTTATGGACCCTGAAACAAGTTCAGGGTGACTTAGAAGAGAGATACGGCCGCCGCCTCACTCCCTTCGCAACGAACCAATGCACGCCGCCTGATCCGCATCCGCCCCGGTCACCAGCCGGGTATCGACATGGGTGACCACCGGCTCCTTTTTCCGCGCAGGCGCATAGAGATAGGCGTCAAGCACGCAGCGGCCGTTGGCGAATTGCAGCTTGCGGACAGTGCGTTCCCGCACATCCATGCGGGGTTGCCCGAACAGCGTGACCAGCCTGCGCGCGTCCGCGCCTGCAAGTCCTTCGGGCACGCGGCCATAGGCGGCGGCGTTGCGCACGGGCGGGGAGGCGGCGGGCGCGCTGCTGATCGTCGCGGGGACGCAGGCGGGCAGGATCAGGAGCAGCGCGAGCGGCGCTACGGCCAGGCGAGGGTCAATCATCCCGCTTTCATTGCGCAAGGCCGCACTCCGGGTCAATCGCGCATTGCATCGCAACAATCCGCCGTATAGGCCTGACGGCCTGTTTCCGCATGCCCATCAAGAGGAGATTTCGTGACCCAAGCCACGCTGGATATCGTCGGCATCGGCAACGCCATTGTCGATGTCATCGCGCAGTCGGATGACGCCTTTCTCGCCAGCCATGCGCTCAGCAAAGGCAGCATGCAGCTGGTGGACGCGGAGACGGCGGAACTCCTCTACAGCGAAATGGGGCCGGGGCTTGAAGTCAGCGGCGGGTCCGCGGCCAACACGCTCGCGGGCATGGCGGCGCTCGGCATGAAATGCGGCTTTATCGGCCAGGTGTGCGACGATCAGCTTGGCAGCGTGTTCGCGCACGATATCCGCGCGCTTGGCATCCGCTACACGACCCCGGCGATCAACGATGGCGTGCCGACCGCGCGCTGCCTCATTCTGGTGACGCCCGACGCGCAGCGGACGATGAACACCTTCCTCGGCGCTTCGCAATTCCTGCCCGCATCGGCGCTCGACCCGGACTTGATCGCTTCGGCGCGGATGCTCTATCTGGAGGGCTATCTCTGGGACCCGGAGGAACCGCGCAAGGCGATGCGCTCGGCCATCGACATGGCGCGCAAGGCCGGGCGGGAAGTGGCCTTCACCCTGTCCGACAATTTCTGCATCGCCCGTCACCGCGAGGATTTTCAGGCCCTGATCGACAATGGGGAGATCGATGTTCTGTTCGCCAATGAGGGCGAAATCAAGTCATTGAACCAGATCGACAATTTCGAGAAGGCGGTTGCCGCGACGGCGGGCAAGGTCCGCACGCTGGTCGTCACCCGCAGCGAAAAGGGCGCCATCGCCATCCAGAACGGGGTCCGCCATGAGGTGGCCGCCGTCCCCGTGTCGCAGGTGATCGATACCACGGGCGCGGGCGACCTGTTCGCCGCGGGATTTCTGACGGGTTATCTAAGCGGCCGTCCCGTGAGCGACAGCCTGGCCATGGGCGCGGCGGCGGCGGCGGAAATCATCTCGCACTATGGCGCCCGTCCGGAAGCGGACTTGAAGGCGCTGATGGCGGAGAATCTGGGAGGGTAGGCCCTCGCTGAATATGGCCTGGACTAAGGCCCTTCCCTCCCTTTTAGGGGGAAGGGCGCAAGAGTCCCTGTGGTCCAAATCGACTTAACACCGTTCGTCCCGGGCGAATTCGAGGGAAGCTGGCTTATCGCAAAGTGTCTCGACATAGCTCGGGAAGAACCGTTATACAAAATAAAGAAA
>CBHCMH010000020.1:0-12093 GCA_965974445.1 uncultured Rhizorhapis sp. | reverse complement strand
AAAAAAAAGGCCATTTGAGATGCATATCCTGCTAACGACCCTGGCGTCGCTGGCGCTGGCGGCCCTGACCGCCTGTGTGACCGCTCCGGCGGAAGAGGGTTTGGTGGAAGCGACGGTGGACGTCGAACGGGTGGACCCCATCGCGGACTGGCGGGGCGTCATTTCGGCCGCCGACATGGCGCGGCTGGAGAGGGTGGATCTGGCCTGGCGCGAGGCGCTGGCGCAGGCGCGGGAAGCCGGTCATGGCAAGGCGATCGAGGCCGAAGGGCCGCTGCTGGATCCCGACGCCGCCCTTCCCTGCGCCGCGCCGCCGCCCGGCCCCTATGTCTGCCGCGTGCTGAAGCTGGGCCATCCGGAAGGACAAACGGGCCTGGACTTCGTGGCGTACAAAAGCTTCAACTGCCATGTCGAGGCCGAGGCGGACCGGCTGTGGATCGTCAAGCAGACCGGATCGCAGCGCCCCGCCGGCCGCATATGGCCGGAAAGTGACGACCGCTACGTTTTTCTGGGCGCGATGGAACTGGGGGACGAAAAGGCCCCGCCCGCTTATGGCGATGATCCCGAACGCGACCTGGCCGGCTATGTCGAGCGGGTCGATGCGTTCCAGTGGCGCATCGTGATACCCGAGCCGAGGGTGGAATCCCGTCTGGACGTGTTCGAACTGGTGCCGATCACCCCGCTCGCGCGCCGGCTGCAAGGGTGGGGCGGCTGAATCATTTGTTGAGAATGGCTGATGGGGAGGAGCCGATGTCCGCAATGACCCGCAATGAGTCATTCATTATGCAAGTTGGTGTTACAGCGCCTTGTCGTAGATCTGGTAAACCTTGTTGACCTTGCTCTCGATCGCGTCGGCGACGGCGTTCATGCCCTGATTGTCGTCCAGCACCCAGCCCAGTTCCCCCCGGGTGGCGCCGAAGCGGGAGATGGCGTCGCGGCGGATATATTCGATCATCATGAAGGCAAGCTGGCTTGCAAGGCGCGTCGCCTGCAACCGCTTCACCACGCCCATCAGCGGCACCCGCATCGTGCGCACCTTCGGCGCGCGCAGCCACCAGAGCAGCCTCGCCCAGCCGAAGGGGAAGAGGGAGCCATTGAGCGGCCTGATCGCTTCATTGAGGTCGGGCAGGGGCATCATGAAGGCGACCGGCTCGCCCTCCACCTCGGCAATGCGGATCAGGTCCTCGAACACGATCGGCTTCAACTTCTTGCCGGCATAGGCGATCTCCGCGTCGGTCAGGGGCACGAAGCCCCAATTGTCCGACCAGGCATCGTTGAGGATGCCGAGGATGATCGCCGCTTCCTCACTAAAGCGCTTTTTATCGACGCGGCGGATGGTAATGCGGCTGCTCTTCTCGCCTGACTGAACGATGCGCTCGACCAGCGGAGGAAAGTTCGTGTCGATCTTGAGGTCATAGGTTTTGAGCTGCTTGACCGGCCGATATCCCGCCGCTTCGACCCAGGCCTGATATTCGGGGCGGTTATGGCCCATCATCACCGTGGGCGGATGGTCGTGGCCGGTAATGAGCAGGCCCGGCTCGTCCCAGATGGACAGGCTGAGTGGCCCGAGCGAGCGGGTCATGCCCTTACCGCGCAGCCAGTCCTCGGCAGCCGCGATCAGGGCGGCGGCGCTGGCCGCATCCTTCGCCTCCAGCAGGCCCCAATTGCCGGTGCCCGGTCCCATGCCCTGCTCCACCGGCATGTCCAGCGCCAGCCGGTCGATATGCGCGGAGATGCGCCCTGTGACCTCCGCGCCGCGCCGGGCGAGGAAAAATTGCGCTTCGCCATGTTCGAACCAGGGATTCTTGCCGGGCGTAAGGAGGGCGTAAACCTCATCCTTCAGTGGCGGCACCCAGTTGGGATCATCGGCGTAGATGGACCAAGGCAGATCGACGAAGGTCTTGAGGTCGGTTCTGGATGAAACGGGGCTGATCCGAACCGTCACTTCATCATCCGCCATATGTCCCCTTCTCCGTTTGATTCGAGCAGCGCCGAGCTTGTCGAGACGCGCCCATCGAGTAGTCGGCGCTTATTATCGAACTGCGTTCGAAACAAACGGGTGGTGAAATTAATCCCGATCGCGCTGCCTGGGATGGCCGGTCGCGACGATGCCGCCCGAAAGCTCCTTCACCTTCGGATAGCGCAGTGCAACGTCCTCGGTATAGCCGAGGTTGAAGACGGTCGGGCTCTTCTCCTTGCGCTCATGCCGTTCGTAAAAGGTGCCGAACAGGCGATCCCAGAAGAAATTGGTGATGCCGTAATTGCCCTTTTCGTCATGGAAATGATGCGCCATGTGCCGCGCCTTCATCAGCGCCAGATAGCTGTTCTTCGGCTTGTACGACAGGTGCTGGATGCAGTGGCAGAATTCGTAGAAGCAGGTGGTGAGAAGGCCGGCGGACAGCGCGATCGCGGCTCCGCCGACGCCGCCAATGGCATAGCCGATGGGCGCCGTGGCAAGGGCGATGGTCGGCAGCGTCGTATGCAGCGCGCCGAACAGCACCTCAAGATGATTGGGGTCCTGATGATGGTCGTAATGAATGCGCTTCCACGTCGCGGCGAGGAAAGGCACCTTGAACATCCAGTTGCTGTGCAGCACCCAGCGGTGCAGGGCATACCAGACCAGCGGGTACAACAGCACGGCAATCGCGATGGACGCCAGCGTCTGTACCAGCGGCGCGGGATTATAATACCACACGCCCGCCGCCAGTGCCGCCAGCACCAGATAGGCGATGATCGCCGGATACTGGAAATACGCCACCACCAGCTCACGCAGCGTCATCTTGTCCAGATGATGCGACCGGTTCCAGAAGCCGGGTCGCTCTATGTCAGCCGTTTTCAAATCGAAACCTCTTTGCAGTCCAGCGCCGCGCGGGGCGGAGCATTCCAATATAGCCGGGGTCTATCCACCCGCAATAAGGCACATTTAGGACGGGCATGGATTTGCCTTGCCATATTTCACGCGACCGGCGTTATTCCTCGCTCCGGATCAGCACGGTCTCGCCGACCAGCAGGAACAGGAAAAACGGCGCCCACGCAGCCATCAACGGCGGATAGGCGCCAAGGTTGCCCATGGCGAGCGCGAAATTGTCCGCGACAAAATAGGCAAAGCCAAGCCCCATGCCGATCACCGCCCGGATGAAGAGTTTGCCCGACCGGGCGAGCCCGAAGGCGGCCACCGCACCCAGCAGCGGCATCAGGACCGCCGAAAGCGGACCGGAAATCTTGTGCCAGAGATTGGCTTCCAACGCCTGAATGGGACGGCCTGCATCTTTGAGGTCGCTGATCGCCATCTGAAGTTCGCCAAAGGCCAGCCCGTCCGGATCGACCGTTGAGAGGGTGAACTGGTCGGGCCGCACTTCCGGTGCGACGCTGATCGTCCCCAATCGTTCCTGCGTACCGCGCGTCACGTCGAACCGGACCGCGTCCTCCAACTGCCACATGCCGTCCGCATAGCGTCCGACCGGCGCTTTGGTGATGCTGCGCAGGATATTGTCGCCCCGCGTGAAGATGCGGACATTGCCAAGGCGGGTGTCAGCGCCGCGTCCCTGCACTGTTTCCGCCTGGATAAGCTGGCTGCCGTCACGCACCCAGACATTGGTCTTCACCCCGCTGTCCCGGGGAATGGGGCCGTAATCCACCTGCTGCCAGGCACTGAGCGATGCGTTGGCCCGAACGACGATCCGCTCGTCGAACGCGAAACTGACGACGGCCACCATCATGCTGGCGAGGATCAGCGGAGCCAGCACCTGATGGGCGGAGAGGCCAGCGGCCTTCATCGACACGACTTCGCTGTTCTGATTGAGTGTCGCCAGGGTAATGAGCGTGCCGAGCAGGACCGAAAAGGGCAGAAAACGGTCGATAATCTGGGGCGCGCGCAGTCCGATATAGCGCCACAGTTCCGCGTCGCCATTACCGGGATAGGCCAGTATCTTCCCCGACTCGCCCAGCAGATCCAGCGTCTGGAGCACCAGGACCAGCATTGCCAGCACGGCAAAGGTGCGGATCAGAAACATCCGCCCCATGTAAAAGGCCATGGTCTTTGACGGGAAGAATTGCAGTTGCATGTCTCAGGTGACCTGATGAAGTTTGCGGCGGCCCAAGCGGAACCATTTGCCCAGCCATTTGCCGATTTTCTCAAACACGCGCTCCAGCGCCCCGATCGGCTGTCCGCCCGGCCGGTGGGCGCTTACATGATACATCCAGATGATGAGGGCGCTGAAAAAGACGAAGGGACCCCATAGCGCGATGACAGGGCTGATCCGTCCGATGGCACCCAGCGATTCGCCATATTCATTGACCTTGTGATAGGTGACGATGAAGATTATCGACAGGAAGACGCCCAGGGCAGACGTGGATCGCTTGGGTGGGATGGCGAAGGCCACGGCCGCCAAAGGCAACAGCAACATCATCGCGACCTCCGCCAATCGGAAATGGAAATTCGCCCGCGCCTCATTGCGTAATTTAGGGTCCAGCCGGTCATTGTTTCCGGCCGCAACCAGCTCCGGAATGGTCAATTCCAGATCGGCATCGCCCCGGCCGCGAAACGCCTCGATCTGCGGCAGGTCGATGGGTAGATCGTGGGAACTGAAGCTCAGGATGCGGGGTGCCTCGAACTTGGGGGCTTCATGCACCAGCACGCCATTTTTCAGGCGGAAGATGATGGTGTCGGGATCATCGGTGGCCAGGAACGTCCCTTGCGCGGCTGTAACGGCAAGCGATTGTCCCTGTTTGTCCTCGATCCGCACGAAAATGCCATAAAGATTGCGGCCATCGTCGCGACTTTCCTCGATCCGCAGGGTCATGCGCTTGCCCAGATTGGTGAACTCGCCCACCTTGATGGACGCCCCCAGCGCGCCTGAGCGCAACTCGAAGCGCAGCCCCTCATAGGCGTAACGCGCATAGGGCTGGACGAAGCCGACGATGGCGAGGTTCACCAGCGCTAGGCCGATCGCGTACATGTAAGGGACGCGCAGCAGCCTGCCATAGCTGAGCCCGACCGCGCGAAATACGTCCAGTTCCGAGGACAGGGCAAGCCGCCGGAAGGCGAGCAGAATGCCAAGCATCAGCCCGATGGGAATGCCAAGCGACAGATATTCCGGGATAAGATTCGCCAGCATCCGCCAAACGACGCTGACCGGTCCGCCCTCGGCCGCCACGAAATCGAACAGGCGCAGCATCTTGTCGAGCACCAGCAGCATGGCCGCGATGACAAGCGTGGCAAGCAGGGGCAGCGCGATCAGCCGGGCGATGTAACGATCGGTGGCGCTAAGCATTTTCAATATCTGGTCGTCCCATCACCATGTTTTGGCCGCAAATCCTGTCCATATCTTCGAAGCGGGGCGAACAGGGCCGCCCGTCTGGTGCATTAGCCGGGCTATAGCTTCCAGGAGTGACTTGGTCATGTTGAATTTTACGGAAAGATCAGTGGTAGCGACGGTCTCCGCCGCTCTCGCCGTGTTCTTGCCGTTGGGTGCAGAGGCTGCGGCCATCGGTCCCCATGCCGCACTGTGTGACGCGGGCGGCAGCGCCGTGCTGGTGCAGGTCGATGGGTTGAAGAGCCGGACCGGAACGATTCGCGTGCAGCTTTATGCCAGCAACAGAGACACCTTTCTGGAGAAGGGTGAATGGCTGGAGCGTGTCGAGACGCCTGTCACGCGCTCTGGCGCCATGGATGTCTGCGTGCCCGTGCCGAGGCCCGGCAACTACGCCGTCTATGTGCGGCATGATGTCAACGGCAATGGCAAGAGCGACCGCAGCGATGGCGGCGGTTTTTCGGGCAATCCGGATGTCAGCCTGGGCGACCTCATTACCAAGAAAAAGCCGAGCATGAGCAAGGCGCAATTCTCGGTAGGCAATGAGACCCGGCCGATCCGGGTGGTTCTTAATTATGTCCAGGGGCTCTCCTTCCAGCCCCTCAAGCAATATAGATAGGTGTCCCGGCCGCGATGGTTTGCGTAGCGCTCTTGTCCAATCCCAAATCAACGGGCAACCGCGCCATGTTGCCGCGTGTGCGCAACTATTGCGCCAACCATCCGGACATTTTCCATTATGAGGTCGAACATGTCGACCAGATCGGACGGGCGCTCCAAACCATTGCGCGGGTTGAGCCCGCCGTCATTGTCATCAATGGTGGCGACGGCACGGTGCAGGCCGCGCTGACGGAATTGTATCAGGGCGAGCATTTCAAGGGAAAGGTCCCGCCGATCGCGGTGTTGCCCAATGGGAAGACCAACCTCATCGCGCTGGATCTGGGGACTTATGGCGATCCGCTGAAGGCGTTGGACCGGATCGTGGAACTCGCCAAGACCGGCCTTGACCAGCATGTCGTCGCGCGGGAGCTGATCGCCCTTTCGGACGGGCAATCCGGCAGCCGGCCGGTTCTGGGCATGTTTCTGGGCGGTGCTGGACTGGCGGATTATATCCTTTATTGCCGCCATCGCATCTATCCGTTGGGTCTCTCCAATGGTCTCAGCCATTTTCTGACGGCGATGGCCGTTGTCTTTTCGCTGCTGCTCGGCATTGGCGGGAAATATATGCCGCCCAGGGCAAGGCCGATCCAGGTGTCGCTGATCCGTGAGGGGCAGTTGCGCGGGCGTTTTTCGCTGCTGATCGTGACGACGCTTGAAAAGCTGCTGCTGGGCGCGCGGGCCGGATCAGGGGATGCCGTTGGCAGCATGAAGCTGATGGCTGTGGACCAGAGCCTGCCCGCATTGTTCCGCATGCTCTTCGCCAGCCTGTCGGGCCAGCTCGGCAAGCACAAGCTGAGCGGCATTCACCTGGAACGCGGCGACATGATCCGCATCGAGGGGGACCATAGCAGCGTGATCCTAGACGGCGAATTGTTTCAGGCCGACGTTGGCCGTCCGATCGTGCTGACCTCCACCGCGCCAGTGCCTTTCCTGCGCCTTGCGGCGTGATGGGGTGATTCCGGGGCATTAAGATATTATCCCTGGACCTATGACCCAGTCTGAAACCAGCCTTCCCGACCTTGTCGCCGCTGAACTTGCCGAGCCGGTGGACGCTCGCGTCGCCGCCATGGCGCAGGCGCTTGCGGCCCGGTATCCCGGCGCGGCGCGGGCAGTGCTGTTCTACGGCTCCTGCTTGCGGCAACAGCAGCTTGATGGGCTGCTGCTCGATTTCTACCTGATCGTGTCCGATTATCGGGCGGCCTATGGCAAGGGCTGGCTTGCCGCCGCCAATCGCCTGATCCCGCCCAACGTCTTTCCCTTTGCCCATGATGGCCTTGCGGCGAAATATGCGGTGCTCAGCGAAGCGGACTTTGCCCGCCTGAACAAGGTTGACGCTGATAATGTGTCCGTCTGGGCACGCTTTGCCCAGCCGTCGCGGCTTGTGTGGGCGGCGGATGAGGCTGCCCGTCTGACGGCGATTGAAGCTGTCAGTCAGGCGGCGCCAACTTTGCTCAGGCTTGCTGCTCCGGCGGTGCAGAGCGCGGGGCCGGGTGACGGCCTTCACATCTGGCGAGCGGGCTTTGGCCTGACCTACAATGCGGAGTTAAGGGCCGAGCGCAGGGAACGGTCAGGCTCCATCGTGGACATGGACGAGGACCGCTACCGCCGCTTTACCGGGCCAGCGCTGGCGGCTGCCGGGCTGATGCCGATGCCCTGTTTTTCTCCGGCCGAAATCGCGGCAAACAGCCGGCGTTGGGGAAAGCTGCGGCGGCGCGGCAAGCGGCTGACGCTGTTGCGGCTGGCGAAGGCCAGCTTCACCTTCGCTGGCGGCATCGATTATCTCGCGTGGAAAATCAATCGTCACGCCGGGACACAAATTGCGTTGAAGCCGTGGCAGCGGCGATGGCCACTGCTGGGCGCGGTCAGCTTGTTGCCGCGGCTGTTGTCTCATGGGGCCGTGCGCTGATTCCGTCGCCGCTTGCGCCCAGGGCATTTGCAATCGCTGCCGACAAGGCTGCGATAGTGTAGGGCTTTCGCAATAGTTCACACCCGTCAAACATCGCGGCATCCTCCACGTCGCCTGCAAAGCCGGACACGAACAGGACCGGAATGGATGGATGCGACTGACGCAGTTGCGCGACCATTTCGGGGCCGGTCATGTCAGGCATCAGCACGTCGGAAATGATGAGCTGAATATCGGGATTGGACGCCAGCAGGTCCGCCGCCTTTGCGGGATGATCGCAGGCGACCGGCTGATGGCCAAGATCGACAAGGGCGTCCAGCGTCGCCGACAGCACGCGAGGATCATCTTCGACCAGCAGGATCCTTGCGCCTGCATCATCCGGCACAGGATGGTTCGCCGTTGCCGCCTTGTGATCGGATTGAGCCTGATGCTGTTCCTGAACATGGTGGCGGGGCAAATAGAGGCGGACTTCGGTGCCCCGGCCCTCTTCCGACAGAATCAGGATTTCACCACGGCATTGACCCACGAAGCCGAAAATCTGGCTAAGGCCCAATCCCGTGCCCTTCCCGACCGGCTTGGTCGTGAAGAAAGGCTCAAAGACGCGGGACAGCACTTCTGGCGGCATCCCGCACCCGCTGTCGGTCACGCTGAGGACCAGATAGTCCCCGGCGGTGCATTCCCCGATCTCATTGGCGGCGAGGCTTGCCTGACGCGTTGCGATGGTGAGCGTTCCCCGTCCATCCATTGCATCGCGCGCATTGACAGCCAGGTTCAATATCGCGTTTTCGAGCTGGTGCCGGTCCACCCATATTTTCCACCCTCCCGATCCATTGACGGTTTCCACCCGAATCTGATCGCCGATTGTACGGTCGATCAGGTCGGTCATGCCGGAAACGAGATCGTCGAGATCGACGACCTGCGGCAGTAGCGGTTCGGAACGGGCGAAGGCAAGCAGCCGCCGGGTCAGGGCGGATGCGCGGTTGGCTCCCTCCATGGCGTTGGCGATATGGCGTTCCGCGTGCTGCGGATCCTGGTGCATCTTGCGCCGCGCCAGTTCGAGGCCGCCGACCACCACGGCAAGCATATTGTTGAAGTCGTGCGCGATGCCGCCGGTCAGCTGGCCCACCGCCTCCATCTTCTGCATCTGGCGCAGGCTTTCCTCCGCGGCGGCGCGTTCGGCCGCCTCCCGGTGAAGTTTCTCGTTGGCGATCTTCAGTTCCTGCGTCCGTTCGGCCACGGCATCTTCCAGATCGGCCGCGCGTAGCGATTCCGCTTCCGCCAGGCGACGGGCGTGCCGCCGGTCGGTAAGCGCCGCATTGGCCGCCCAACCCATCCCCAGTGCGCCGACAAGAATGATGAGGCCGAAGATTCGATAGGTGCTCGACAGGTTTTCAGAACGCATTTCCGTGGCACTCACCGCCGCGCTTCGCCGTTCCAGGACCGCTTCCTCGGCCTTGATAACCTGTCTCAACAGCGCATTGATACGGCTGAGGCTTTCCGCCTGTCCCGCCTGATGAAATCGTGCGAGCGAGCCCATTTTCTGGTCATAGCTGGTGCGGAGGGCAATATCGTTGAGCTCGGTCCCGCGCTGCATATAGGCTTCGCGCAATTGCGCCACCAATGCCTTCTGACGGCTATCCTTGCGGGTTTCGCGGGCGAGAAGTTCCAACTGCTGACCCGCGAGCCGCCATTCGGACTGGTAGATGCGGCCGACATCCTTGTCGGTGCTGATGACATAACGGGCGAGTGTCGATTCCGAACGGGAAATCGTTGCGTCCAGCGCTCTTGCAATATTCATCACCAGAAAGCTGTGCCGTTGGGAGGCGAGTGCTTCGTCCCGCTCCTTGCTGGCCTGCGTCACGAAATAGAGAAGGCCCGCCAAGGCAAGCGACAGGCCCGCCGCGAAGAACAGCGGCAGGAAACGTGTGACCAACGCCGTCAGGCGCGCATTTGGCTCTTCAGCGAATATGTCCTGGTCCTCGGCTTTCCCTCACCATAGCCGATGCGGTAACGCGTGCAAAGATACCGATTTGACGCCGGAACGGACCTGCAGGCCATAGAGGCAGTCATCCAACGGCAGCAGCGTGCGCCTGCGGAAGGCGACGATGATCGCTACATCCTCGATGCTCAGCACCGTCGAATGGACGTCTGTCGGGCCGGTCGGCAAATCCTTGACCGCAGTGCGCTTGTTACCGTCCCTGCGGGGCGTTGCCTGCGGCCCCACTTCGCAACTGTCACCTGGTTGATCCCGTAGCGCCTGGGTGACGGCTCGAGTTGTCCGCGCCATTCCCTACACGGGGAGTCAAATCAGGCCCATCGCACGCATGCTGCTGTGGCCGTTGGTGCCGATGATGATGTGGTCGTGGACGGCGATGCCCAGTTTCTTGCCCGCGTCGATAATATTGCGGGTGGTCTGGATGTCCTGCTGGCTGGGGGCGGGGTCGCCGCTGGGGTGGTTGTGCACCAGAATGAGCGAGGCCGAGCCGAGGTCGATGGCGCGGCGGATGACTTCGCGTACATAGATGGCGGCCTGATCGACCGAGCCGTCGCCCATATTTTCGTCCCGAATCAGCATGTTGCGGTTGTTGAGGTGCAGGACGCGCACCCGCTCTATCGTCAGGTGCGCCATATCGGCGCGCAGATAGTCCAGCAGCGCCTGCCAGCTTGCCAGGACGGGCCGGTCGATGATTTCGGATTTCACCAGCCGCAGCGCCGCCGCCTGCGCGATTTTCAGCGCGGCCACGCTGGTTTCGCCCATGCCGCCGACGCGTTTCAGCGCCTCGCTGTCCGCCGTCAGCAGCCCGCCTATGCCGCCGAATTCGGCCAGCAATTGCTTGGCCAGCGGCTTGGTGTCGCGCCGGGGAATGGCAAGGGCGAGCAGATATTCGATCAGCTCATGATCGAGCAGTGCATCGGGGCCGCCGCTCAGCAGCCGGCTGCGCAGCCGCTCGCGATGGCCCGCGCCATGATGTTCCTGCTTGCCGCCCGGTTCGATATCCCCCATGAGTTCAACAGCTAAGCGTAATGTTCTTGAAGCTCAATTGGATATCGTCATGCTTGGCAATATGATGCCGGGACAGTTTCGCGGAATTGCCAGCGTTCAGCTTCCGTCAATGCTGCCTCCCGTCAAATCTTTTGCCGGGGATACGAGGTGCTTTGGCGGGGCGTTATGACAATATGAGCCAGGACGATCCCGTAACTGAGGTAGCGGAAAGCGTGATGCGGCGCTGGCTGATCTGGGCCGTGCTAGTTCTTGTCATCCTGTTGCTGGCCCTGCTGGCGGTCTGGACGCAGCGCACACCGATTGCCGACAATCTGATCAGCCGGGAACTGGCGCGGCGCGATGTTTCGGGGCGGTATGAGATTGCCGGTATTGGTCTTCGCACCCAGCGGCTGGAGAATGTGGTTCTTGGCCCCCGGGACCGTCCCGATCTCAGCGCCGACTGGGTGGAGGTGGATATTTCGGTTTCCACCTTAAATCCCCGTGTCACAGCGATACGGGCCGGCGGGGTGCGGCTGCGCGGGCAGATCATCGATGGCCAGTTGAAGCTGGGCGAACTCGACAAGTTCCGCGATCCGACTTCGGCCGAACCGTTGGGGCTGCCGGACCTCAATCTCAGCCTGTACGACGCGCGCATGCGGCTTGATACGCCTGCCGGTCCGGTGGGGATCAAACTGGATGGCAGTGGCCATCTTCGCTCCGGGTTCAAGGGCAAGCTGGCCGCTATCATGCCCGCCGCCGCGCTGAACGGGTGCAAGGCGACCGATCTTGCATTATATTCGAACATTTCTGTGACCGCACAACAGCCGCGCCTGCAAGGTCCGCTGCGTATCGGAGCCGTCAATTGCGCGGACGCCGGTCTGGCGCTGGTCAAACCCGCGGCGGATCTGAATGTGCGGCTGAATGAGGCGCTGGATCATTGGCGCGGGGAAGCGGGGATGAAGGCCGACACGCTTGCCAGCGGCGACATGAAACTTTCCGCGCTGGGCGGGCAAATCACTTTCGACGGTGACAGTCAGGCGATGCAAGGCCGCCTGGATTTGTCCGCCAGTGCGGTATCTCTGCCGTCTCTGCAGTCGGGGCGGACGCAGGTCGACGGTAGCTGGGCGACCGGCAGCGACAAGCAGGGCGGCTTCGCGCGGCTGCAGGGCGCAGCGCAGATCGCGACGCTGCAGATGACGGGCCGTAACCCGATGCAGGGCTTGCGGCAGGCGAGCGCAGGC
>CBHCMH010000019.1:0-12484 GCA_965974445.1 uncultured Rhizorhapis sp. | reverse complement strand
CGAGGTGAACATCGCCGTCGGCCCTGCGCAGGCCGGGACCCCGCTTCAATTTGATGAAGTTGAAGTGAACGCGGGGCCCCTGCCTGCGCAGGGGCGACGGAATGGGTTGAGATGAGCAGCCTCATTTCAATTCTCCCGGAAGGCGCGGGCGAATTGGTCGGCGAGCGGCTTGAAGAGGTAGGAGAGAAGGGAACGGCTGCCGGTTTCCAGATAGACCTCGGCGGGCATGCCGGGAACCAGCTTCAGGCCGTCAAGCCGTTGCAGCTCGGCGGGGGGAAGGGCGATGCGGACGATGTAGTAGCTCTGGCGCGTTTGGGGGTCGTCGATCCGTTCGGCCGAGACGAAATCGAGCGTGCCGTGGATTTCCGGCGTCGTTTGGCGGTTGAAGGCGGGAAAGCCGATGCGCGCGCTCTGGCCCTTGTGAAGCTGGTCGATCCCGGTTGGCGGGATGCGCGCCTCCACCTCCAGCGGGCCTTGCGGCACGATCCGCAGGATGGGCTGGGCGGGGGGAATGACGCTGCCAATGGTGGTATAGGTCAGTTGATCGACGATGCCGCTCGCCGGAGCGCGCACAGTACTGCGTTCGAAACTGTCCGTGGCCCCGGCGGCGCGCTGGCGTTGTTCGGCGATGCGCTGTTCGGTTTCGGAAAGAAGGGTTGCGGCTTCCGAGCGATGCTGCTGGGTGAGCTGAATGGATTGCTGGCGGATTTCCGCGATGCCTGCGCGGGCCTGCGCGATGTCGGCCTGCAGCGCGGCGATGCTGCCCTGCAGACTGACGGCGGTGCGTTCGAGCTCGTTGAGGCGGTTGATCGTCACCAGCCGGCGCTCCCATAGATCGCGCACGCCCTGCCGTTCGGGCTCGATCAGCGCCGCCTGCTGTCGATAGGCGGCGATTTGTGCCTGATAGTTGGCGATCTGCTGCTCGCGCTGGCGCATACGTTCGCGCAATTGGGCCTGTTCGCCGGACAGCGCGGCGCGGCGCAGGGCGAACAAGCGTTGCTCGTCCATTGCTGCAGCGCTGGCCGTGGCAGGGAAGCGCAGGACGGTCAGACCGTCGCGCTCCGCCCGCAGGCGTTCGCGCCGGGCTAGCAGTTGGTCGAGGCTCATGTCCGACATGGCGGCGCTGACCTCCGTGACGCTGCTGTCGAAGCGGATCAGCGGATCGCCCGCGCGGACGCGGTCGCCCTCCTTCACCAGCAGGGCCGCGATGACGCCGCCTTCGGGATGGGTGACGGTCTTGACCTTGGACGCCACGACCAGCTCGCCCTGCCCGACTACCGCGCCGCTCATGCGGACAAGGCTTGCGGCGAGGAGGAGGGAGAGCAGGAGCAGGGCGAGAAGCGCCAGGCCAATGCGCTGGTAGTGGCGCAGCGATTGCCGGGGGTCGGGGGTGAGGCCCGAGTCGGTGTCCGCCTTCGCGACCGGGGAGCTGGGGGGCGCGGGGATGCGTTTGACGAACATGGCTGACGCGTTGCCCCTTTGCGGCCCGTGGAAGCGGGGCCAAGCGCACTGGCGCTTTGCCCGTGCCCCATGATAGGGCGGCGCGCGGGTGCGGTGGCTCAAAACTGTTCCATTTCGGTTGAAGAGATGCGAGCGAAGCGCGGCGGATGCTATAGGGCCAACGGGATGAAGTTTGACGACCAGCTTATGCGCGCGGAGGCCAACAACCTGACGCTTGTCCGGTTGGTGCTGGCGTCGGCGGTGATCTACACGCACTGCTATTGGCTGCTGAGCGGGCGGATGGGCGAGGATGACCTCAGCTTTCTGCTGGGCGCGCCGGTGTCGGCCTATGCGGTGGACGGCTTCTTTTTCCTGAGCGGCTTTCTGGTTTATGCCAGCCTGCGGCGGAGCGCGGGCGTGGCGGATTTCCTGCTGGCGCGGCTGGTGCGGCTTTGGCCCGCGCTGGCGCTTTCGGTGGGGATCACGGTGATTGCGGGCTATGCCTTCACGGTCGATCGGGCCGATTATTTCAGCGGAGCGACCGCCAAGTTCCTGGCCAACAATCTCAGTTTCATTGCGCCAGCCTATAATCTGACGGGCGTCATCTGCGATGGTCGGCCCTGTACAATCAACGGCAGCCTGTGGACCCTGCCGTGGGAGGCGCGCTGCTATCTGCTGCTGGGCGGGCTGGCCCTGCTCGGGCTGGCGCGGGAAAAGATGATGGTGCGCATAGTTCTGCCCGCGACCCTGATTGGCGCACTCCTGTGGGACGTCGCGGCGGTCCGGGACGCAGCGGGCGGGCTGATCGGGCGGGATGCGCTCTATTATCCCGACATGGCGGACCGGCTCTGGCTGCTCTTTGCCCTGGGGGCCGCCGCCCATATTTTCCGGGAGAAGATCCGATTGTCGTGGATGGCCCTCGGCGCGCTGTTCATCATCAACGTGCTGGCCCACCAGGCCGGAATGGGTCTGCATTTGCGGGCGGTGTTCGTGGGTTATGCGCTGCTCTGCTTTGGCTTCCTGACGGCCCGGCGGCGTGCGGTTTCGGGGCGATGGCACGACTATAGCTATGGCATGTACATCTATGCCTTCCCGGTGATGATCGCGCTCGGCGAGTGGCGGGAATGGGGATCGCATCTGACCCTGGCGGCGGTGACGGCGCTGGCGACGCTGCCCTTTGCCATTCTGTCATGGCATCTAGTCGAGCGGCCCGCGCTCGACTGGTTCAGGCACTATCGCAAGCGGCGGGCGGCGGTGGCCCCCGCCCTGCATTCGGCCGCGTGAGGGCAGAGGCGATCCCCACGCCCCTTGGGCCGGCCCTCTTCCCTGATGGGGAGAGGGTGCGGCCTGCCGGCGGACGATGAAATTCCGCTCCCGGCATATTTTTCTATCAGTCTTTCTGCTGCTCGCCTTTCTGGCGGCTTCCGGCGGCGCTGACAGCCCGAATGCGTGGCCAAATGCGCGGGGTTTTTGCGATTTGTTAAGAGACAGGGTTAAGAGCCCCCTAATCTGTGCCCGGTATCCCGGTGACAGCTTCACGGTTGGTCTGAAAGCGGATGAGCATGTCTCCGCTGGGATCGTGAAGCCCGGGAGTTCATCCATGGCTATCATCACGGTTTCAACGTCCGCCGACCTCGTGAAGGCGATCAAGAGCGCCTCCGATGGCGACGTCATTCAGCTTGGCGCGGGCATTTATGGCAAGGTATCGCTGAGCGGCGTGCATTTCGCCAACGGCGTCACCATCACCTCGGCCGACGCCGATCATCCGGCAGTTCTCAGCGGCCTGAAGATCAGCGGCAGTTCGGGGCTGGATTTCAGCAATATCGAGTTCGCGCTGACCCCGGCCGACAAATATTTCCCGATCACAGTCGGCACTTCGTCGGACGTGCATTTCAGCGGCCTCAATGTGCACGGGATTGTCGGCGGCGACATTTCCAATCAGGCGATGGCGATGATGATCCGGGGAAGCTCCAATGTCAGCGTCTCCGATTCGGAATTTCAGTCGTTGCATCACGGGATCAACTTTCTCGACAGCGATCATCTGAGCTTCACCGGGAACAGCATCCATGACATCCGGGCCGACGGCATCAGGGGCGGCGGGTCGAGCGACGTTGCGATCTCTGGCAATTACCTGACCAATTTCTACCCGGCCGCAGGCGATCATCCCGACGCGATCCAGCTCTGGACGACGGGAACGACCGCTTCGGCACGCAACATCGTCATCAGCGGCAATGTGGTGACGCGGGGCGAAGGCGATTTCGTGCAGGGCATTTTTCTGCGCGACCAGAGCGGGGGCAAGCTGCCCTACCAGAATGTGACGATCAGCGACAATATCGTGCTGGGCGGCATGTATAACGGGATTTCGGTCGGCAACGCCAACGGGCTGGCGATGACCGACAATGTGGTCGGCGCTTTTGCGGACCAGAAGAGCTGGCTGCGGATTGACAACAGCACGGGCGTCGAGATGACGGGGAATAGCGCCTCGGCCTATATTCTGACCAACGACAGCTACACAGCGAACTTCGGCAACAACACGACCGGGCCGGTGGCGGGCACGGGCGAGGATGTGCTCAAGACGTGGCTGAATGGGAATCAGGGCCTTTGGGATGGGCTGCCGGAAAGCCTGATTTCGGCCTATTTTCCGGCGGGCGCAGCCATTTCTTGTGCGTCCACGGTGATCGGAACGGCCGGAGCCGACAAGCTCTGCGTCAATGCGTCCACTTCCACCCATGTGCAGGCAGGCGCGGGAAATGACGTACTGACCGGCGGGGCGGCTTCGAGCAGCCAGGCCAATCTGCTGGAAGGCGGGGCGGGCGATGACGTCTATGTTGTCAGCAACAAGCTGGACCGGGTGGTCGAGGCGGCTGGCGGCGGCACCGATGAGGTGCAGGCGCGGGTGGATCATGTTCTGGGCGCACATGTCGAGAACCTGCGCATGCTGGAGGGCGCGGTCGCGGGGACCGGGAATGATCTGGCCAATGTCATTCGCGGCAATGAAGCCTCCAATGTCATCAAGGTGCTGGGCGGCGACGATCTGGTCTATGGCGGCGGCGGCAATGACAAGATTTACGGCGGGGACGGCAACGACCGGCTCTATGGCGATGCCGGCAACGACATTGTTCAGGGCGCAGCGGGTAATGACAGGCTTTATGGCGGCGATGGCGATGACATCATCTATGGCGGCGCGGGCGACGACCTGATCGAAGGCGGCATGGGCAGCGATACGCTCTATGGCGGCACGGGCGCGGATCAATTCTCCTATCGTCCCGAGCACCTGCTGGGCGCGGGCACGGGCAAGGACAGCATCGCCGATTTCTCTTCCGCGCAAGGGGACCGCATCCTGCTCGCCATGCTGGACGCCAACAGCCAGACGGCGGCGAACGACAAGTTCAGCTTCATCGGCACGAACAGCTTTTCCGGCGAGGCGGGGCAGCTGCGCTATTCGGTGTCGGGCGGCAGCGCCTATGTGGGCGGGGATGTGAATGGCGATGGCGTGGCCGATTTCACCTTGTGCGTGGCTGGGGTGACCTCATTGGGGGCGGATGATTTCAGCCTTTGATACTGTAGGAAAACTCGGAATTCTTCCTCTCCCCTTCAGGGGGTGCGGCGACCGGCCAGTCCTTCGGACTGGCCGCAGCACCACACGGCAGGGGAGTGGGAGATTATGTCCGTCCCACCCTTGTTAGGTCATAGTCAACGGCAATTTGGCATGCGTTGTCGTCAGACCGCCCTCTTGCTTTCCCCAAACGCCAGCAACGCGGAGAATTGGCGGGTCAGATCGGGTGGCCTGATGATCTCGCCGACCGCATCGGCGCTCATCGGGTGCCCAAATAGGTAGCCCTGGCCCCGGCTGCATTCCAGGCGCTCCAGAACGTCGCGCTGGGATTGGCGCTCGATCTGCTCGGCGGTGCACTCGATGGCCATCGCGCCGCAAAGCTGCAGCATGCCGGCCACCAGAAGCTGGGCGGGCGGCGACACATCGATGTCCTGCATCAGCGCGCCGTCCAGCTTTACATGGTCAAAGGGCATTTCCCTGAGGTAGCCGACTGACGCATAGCCCGCGCCGAAATTGTCGAGCACGATGCGGACGCCCATCTCGCGGAACAATCCGATCGTCCGCTTGGCGGTGTCCAGATCCCGGAGGAACACGGCCTCTGCGAATTCGATTTCCAGGCGCGCCGGATCGAACCGGTAAAAGTCGAGCAGCTTGGCAAGCATCAGGGGAACCGACGGATTGTGCAGTTGTACCGCACTCATGTTGATCGACAGACCCACATGCTCCGGCCACGACGACGCGGTAAGCAGGGCCGTGTCGAATATATGTTCCGACATGCGGGAAACCTTGCCGGTACGCTCCGCGGCGCCGATGAATTCAATGGGATTTACCGCGCCCAACGCCGAATCCGTCCAGCGGGCCAGTGCCTCGAACCGGAGGATGTCTCCCGTCCCAAGCTGGACGATCGGCTGGTAGACGATGTCGACCTCCGCAATGCCGTCCATGAAGCCCATGGCCTGTTCCAGATGCATCGCCCGGCGCGTCTGCGCCTTTATTTCCTTGTCATAGAGCACGATCGGGCTGCCCCCGCCCCGTTTTCCGCGATAAAGCGCGAGATCGGCATTGGCGATGAGCGAAAGCTCATCATCGGCATGTTCGGGATAAAGCGCGATGCCTATGGCGGCGGACAGGCTTACGGTCACACCCCCGACAACGAAGGGCCGGGCGAATATGCCAAGCACGCGTTCGGCATAGTCCCGGGCATCGGCGGTGCTGGTGATGCCAGGGACGATGACCGCGAATTCATCCCCACCCAGACGGGCGGCGAACGCGTTTGCAGGGCCAAGGCGTTTCAACCGGTGAGCGATCTGCACCAGCACCTGGTCGCCAAGACCATGGCCATAATTGTCGTTCACCGGCTTGAAGCCATTGAGGTCGATCATCAACAGCGCGAAGGGGTCATCCTTTCCGGCCAATGCGGCTGTATCCTGCAAATAGGCCAGGAAGGCGCGGCGGTTGGGCAGGCCCGTCAGCGCGTCGCTTTGGGCCAGCCGCTTTTCATGGGCCTGCGCCACGATATTGCCGACAAATTCGCGATACTGGACGCACACCATGCCCAGAATGATGAAGCAGGTCAGGACCAGGTCCAGCCCCATGGCGATCAGCATTCGTTCGCCGCTCGCCAGCAGCAGCAGCCCGCTGGGCAGCGCGCCGACGACCACGGTCGGGATCGCGGCATAGGGCAGCACGGCCAGGCAATAGGCACCCGCGATGGAACCAAGGCATATGAACAGAAGCGCGAATGCGAACTGGCTCGGCACGGCCAGAAGCAGGACCGCGAGACCATAGCCCCCGAGCATCAGGCTGATCCACCAAGCCGTCGCGACGGTCACGCGGATCCGCCGCCTTATGCATTCAGCGTCGGCAATGTCATTCCGGCGCCGTCGCCAGATCACCATCCGAACGGAGATGATGCCCATCATCGCGACCGGCAGATAGAGGGAAATCAGAGAAGGAAGATGTCCGATTCCAGCCAGCATCCAGGCGCCAAGCTGAATGAGGACTACGCTGTACATGGTGAGCGTTTTCGACTTCAACGCCTCATATTGCTGACGGCGCAACTCGTCATGCAGCGCCTTTTCGGGCAAAGGCCTGATCCAGCCGACGATCCTGGTCCAATAGTCGCGCATCCCCGCACTTTAGCGCGCAATAGTTAAGGAATCGGTTTGACCTTGATATACGGCAATAATCTTGGAGTTTGTCTCATTATGAATGACAGATGATGGGTCACGGCGGACAATTAAGTGATCGTCACCCTGAACCTTTCGACAAGCTCAAGACAGGCTTGTTTCAGGGTCCATAAGCTCAGGGATAGAAGCTCTATCGTTCCTCCCTATGGATGCTGAAACAAGTTCAGCATGACGGACTTTTATGTCCGCCCATCACCCCATCGGTCATTTCCAATGCGCCTTGGCATCAGCTCTTTTTCGTCAACTCCCGCAACTTGGCGAACGGACTTGCGTCTTCTTCGCTCAGCACCCCCGCCTCGCGCAGTATCCGGTCCGCATCCGGCGCGCGGGGATAGGGGTTCATGCTGAGCGACAGCGTCTCGGCCATGGCTTCGCCCATGTCGATCCGGTCGCCGGAAAAGAAGATGACGTCGCAATCGTCCGCGCTCAGCTCAATCTCATCGTCGGGGGTCTGGTCGGCGGGCTCACGCTCGAAACGGATGACGAAGGGTTCGTCCAGCTTTTCAGGCACGGGCTCGCCGGTTGCGACGCAGGACTGCGTCAGTGCAGCCTCAATCCGCCCGTTGGCGATGATCGCCTGCCCTTCCTTTACCAGCATATATTCGGCGGCGAACCGGTCGAGCGCCAGCAGGCGGAGCCGCTTGGCCAGCGCGGCGCGTTCCTGCGCCGTCGCTTCGATGCGGACGGGCTTGCTGCTGCGGCCCAGTCTCTCAAGCGATTCGATGCGGGAAAATTCCGGAGCGGCGGTCATCAGGGCAGCCTTCCTTCCATCAGCACCTCCGCCGGCGTTGCGCGCAGCGCGTCCCAGAAAGAGGCCAGATGATCGGTCACATGCTGAAGGTCGGCGCCTTGCGGCGGATCCCCCCGGAAGAGATTGCGGACCAGGACGCCCTCCAGCGCTTCGGTTCCGGCAAGGGCCGCACGATAGGCGGTGAGCCGGCCGCCCAGCGCGCTCATCATCTTGCCGATATGCTTGCCCACGATCATGTCGCCGATGCCGATCTGCCGCAACTGCCCGTCCATGTCGTCTACGAATATCTCGGTCAGCCACACGCTCTGCTGCTTGGCATCACTCTCTCCTTCCAGCCGGAGAAGGACGAAGGACAGGATGGCGGCGATCATGTCGAAACGGGCGTCGAGCGTGTCAGGCACGCCACCCTGCGCATACCAGTGGGGCTCCCGGCCCCGGTTGACGACGGCGTTGTAGAGAGGCCGCATGGCTTCCCGGGGAAGGGTCTTGCCAAATAGGCGGCGGAATATCGACATGGATGTGCTACGGCCCGTATGTGTGAAGAATGGCGGGCTTGTCTGCCCGGATGTTATTCCATATTGATTGGCCGCGCCGCCAATGCAATGGCTGGTTGCCGGTGTTATAGTGTTTCAGGAGATTTTCATGCGCCTCAACGTTGCGCGGTTCGCCATGGTCGCAGGCGCACTGGCCATTCTGCCGCTGGCGTCGGGCTGCGCCCGGGTGCGCGCGCATCAGGGCTATGTCGTCGATAATCTTCTGGTCGATTCGATCCAGCCGGGCGTCGATAATCGGGAGTCGGTGGAGCGGACCCTCGGCCGGCCGAGCTTTGCCGGGCAATTCAACAGCAGCGAATGGTATTATGTCGCCCGCGACACCCGCCAGCTCGCCTTTTCAAAGCCCAAGCCGGTGGACCAGACGGTGTTGCGGGTCCGCTTCGATGCGGCCGGCAATGTCGTGGCGGTGGACAAGACCGGCGTCGATCTCGTGGCGAAAATCTCGCCTGAAGGCGACAAGACCCCGACGCTGGGGCGCGAGCGCGGGTTCTTTGAAGAAATTTTCGGCAATATCGGGGCTGTCGGTGCCGCAGGTGCAGGTGCAGGCGGTGGCGCGGCGGGCGGACCCGGACCGAACGGATCTTAAGAACCGCTATACCGGAAATTTGCCCGCACATGCGGAATGCCTTTGAAAACGGGTTGAGCGAATTGCGCCTCGCTATATACACGGGAATATAGCAAAGAGGGCCGGAATGATTCGTACCACCAAAATATTGCTGGCCTGCTGGCTTGCGCTGGCGACGCTATTCTCGCCAGCCATGGCCGGGGAAAAGGCGCCGTTGGTGCTGGCGGCCGCGAGCATGCAGGAGTCCCTGAACGCCGTGGCCGACGCCTGGGCGCGGAAGGGCCGTGCGCGGCCGGTGCTGTCCTTCGCCGCCAGTTCTGCGCTGGCCCGCCAGATAGAGGCGGGCGCGCGCGCCGACCTGTTCATCTCCGCCGACGAAGACTGGATGAACGCTGTGCAAAGCCAAGGGCTGATCCGCGCCGACACGCGCAAGTCCTTTCTGTCCAATCGACTGGTATTGATCGCTCCGGCCGGATCGCGGTCCAAGACCGCTATCGTCAAAGGCTTTCCTCTGGCGCGGATGCTGCGTGACAATCGCCTTGCCATGGCCGACCCTGACGCCGTGCCGGCCGGTAAATATGGCAAGGCGGCGCTGGAAAGTCTGGGGGTGTGGGATGCGGTGGAGCCAAAGCTCGCCCGCGCCGAAAATGTCCGGGCCGCATTGGCCCTGGTGGAACGCCGCGCGGCTCCGCTTGGCATTGTCTATGCCACTGACGCCCGCGCGTCGAAGAAGGTGAAGGTGATCGGCGTCTTTCCGCCGGCGAGCCATCCGCCCATCACCTATCCCGTTGCGGTGCTGAAATCCGCTTCCAGTCCCGATGCGGAGGGCTTCCGAAGTTTTCTTTTGTCGCGGCAGGGCAGGGCCATATTCGCCACCTATGGTTTCACCCCTGCGGCAAGATGAACAGGCTGACCGCCGAAGATTGGGAGATCATCCTTCTGTCGCTCAAGGTCAGCGGCATGGCCGTGGCGGCCAGTCTGCCGCTCGCCTTCGGTCTCGCCTGGCTGCTCGCGCGCGAGCGGTTTCCGGGCAAGACCCTGCTTGACGGCCTTGTCCATCTGCCGCTCGTATTGCCGCCGGTCGTCACGGGTTGGCTGTTGCTGCTCGCCTTTGGACCAGCCGGTCCGCTCGGCCGATGGTTCGAACATTGGTTCGGCCTCGTCTTCATGTTCCGCTGGACGGGAGCGGCGCTTGCCGCCGCGATCATGGCGCTGCCCCTGATGGTCCGGGCCATCCGCCTGTCGATCGAAGCCATTGACCGCAGGCTGGAGGATGCCGCCCGTACGCTGGGCGCCAGTCGCGGGCATGCGTTCCTGACGATCAGCTTGCCGCTGGCCATGCCGGGCATCCTTGCAGGCGCCATGCTTGGCTTTGCCCGGTCCCTGGGGGAGTTTGGCGCGACCATAACCTTCGTGTCGAACATACCCGGAGAGACCCGGACGCTGCCGATTGCGATCTACTCGGCCCTGCAGGTGCCTGGAGGAGAAGATGTCGTGACCCGGCTCGCCATAATCTCCGTGCTCCTGTCGCTCGCCGCGCTGCTCGCGTCAGAGGCTCTGGCGCGGCGCGTCGGCGGGAGAGGGGGCGCGCATGTCCTTTGAAATCAGCGTGCGCCGCCGCGTCGGGGCCATGAATATCAGCCTTGATCTGCAGGCGGAACCGGGCCTGACCGCGCTATTCGGCCCATCCGGCGCTGGCAAGACCAGCCTGCTCAACATGGTGGCGGGCCTGCTGCGGCCCGACGAAGGCCGGATTGCGGTTGCGGGAGAGCTGCTCTTCGACAGTCGCGCCGGCATCGACCTGCCGCCCGAGCGCAGGCGCGCGGGCTATGTCTTTCAGGACGGACGGCTTTTCCCCCACAAGCGCGTGCGCGCGAACCTGCTTTACGGCCTTCATCTTGCCGCGCCCGAGCATCGCTGGCTCGATTTCGATGACGCCGTGGCGTTTCTCGGCATCGGTCATTTGCTCAATCGCTGGCCCGCGACGCTGTCGGGCGGGGAGGCGCAACGGGTGGCGATGGGCCGGGCGCTGCTCAGCGGCCCGAAATTCCTGCTGATGGATGAGCCCCTGTCCTCCCTCGACGCCCCGCGCCGCGGCGAAATCATGGCGGTCATCGAAACGATCCGGGATCGGCTGAAACTGCCAATTCTTTACGTCAGCCACGATCGCGCTGAGGTCGAACGGCTGGCGACCCGGATTGAGCCTGTGGGTTATGAGGGGGGATAGCCTGCTGGCTCTTGCCGCACGGCTTCTTTCCGATATGAAGGCGGACGGAAAATCTTCACGATGCGTGCAGGGTGTCGGGACGTCGGAAAAGGGCTGGGGTCTTGGGATCGAATAGGGGTGTCGCGTTTACCGACCGCAGGTTGTGGGCGTTCATTGCCGGCGTTCTTGCCGTAACACTCGGGGTGCTTCTGCACCTGCCCATGTTCTGGATGGGCCGGGGGATGGGCTTTCACCTCGCCGGAATGCCAATGGATTCGGGCATGATCGCGGGAATGTGGCTGATCATCGCAGGCATCCCCATTGCCGCATACGGCCTGCTGCCGCGCAATTGGTCGCGGCAGGTAAGGGCGGCAAGCGGACTTGTGATTGCCGCCCCGGAAGATGTTCCGCTCTCCTGGGCGCATTGGCGGCTGATGCTGGTTCTGGTGATCGCGCTGGTGATCGACATCATGAAACCGGCCAGCCTGGGCTTCACCGTTCCGGGCATGGTCGAAGAATATGGCGTGCCGCGCGAAACCGTGTCGCTGGTGCCGTTCTTCGCGCTGATCGGGACGGTTTGCGGGTCATTCCTCTGGGGCGCCATTGCCGACATATTCGGGCGCAAGGCATCCATCCTGCTGTCGGCCGTCATGTTCGTGGGCACGTCGATCTGCGGGGCGATGCCCTCGCTCGCCTGGAATATCGGCATGTGCTTCATGATGGGCGCTGCTGCAGGCGGCATGCTGCCGGTCACCTATGCGCTGCTCGCTGAAATGATGCCAAGCCGCCATCGCGGATGGAGCCTGGTGCTGGTCGGCGGGCTTGGCGCGGTGGGCGGTTATGCGGCGGCCAGCCTGATCGCCGCCTGGCTCGTCCCGGTCTTCAGCTGGCGCATCTTGTGGCTCGCCAACCTGCCCAGCGGCCTCCTGCTGGTCCTGCTGGGCACCTTCATTCCCGAATCCGCCAAGTTCCTGATGGCGCGCGGGCGGCATGAAGAGGCGCGGCGGGTCATGGCGGCGTTCGGATCGACCGTCAAAAAGGTGCCGGCCGCTGCCGTCGCCGCCATGGCGCGCGGAAAGGCCGCCCCGCTCGAAGGCCGGGCGTTCTTCGGCAAGCTCATAGCGCTCAGCTTGACGGCGATCTGCTGGGGTCTGGTCAATTTCGGATTGCTGCTCTGGCTGCCCGCCGAATTGATCGCGCGCGGTTACAGCATGGAGGTATCG
>CBHCMH010000018.1:0-13227 GCA_965974445.1 uncultured Rhizorhapis sp. | reverse complement strand
GCCGTTCTGGTGTGCGTGAAGGTCACTGCCCTCACCGTGTTCTGCCTGCTGGCGCTGCCGGTGATGAACAGCGCCAATTTCGAGCCCTTCGCCCCACTCGGCTTTGCGGGTATTTCAGCTGCCGCGGCGTCGATCTTCTTTGCCTATGTCGGGTTCGACGCGGTCTCTACCGCAGCGGAAGAGACGAAGAACCCGCAACGCAACATGCCGATCGGCCTGATCGGCAGCCTTGGCGTCTGCACCCTCTTTTACCTGCTCGTCGCTTCCGGTGTTATCGGGACGGTCGGCGCGCAGCCGCTGCTCAACCCGGACGGCACCGGGATCGCGCCGGGCAGCACCGAGCTCGCCGCCGCCTGCGCCACGCAGGGCGGCGATGCCGTGGTCTGTTCCAAGGAAGCGCTCGCCTGGACCATGCGTTCGATCGGCTGGCAGCAGATCGGCAACCTGATCGGCCTTGCCGCCGGGCTGGCGCTGCCCTCGGTCGTGCTGATGATGATGTTCGGTCAGACGCGCATCTTCTTCGTCATGAGCCGGGACGGATTGCTGCCCGCCGCGCTTTCGAAAGTGCATCCGCGCTATCACACGCCCTATGTCGTGACAATCATCACGGGCATTGTCGTGGCGATCTTTGCGGCTTTGTTCCCGGTGGGCGCGCTGGCCGACATCTCCAACTCGGGCACCTTGTTCGCGTTCGCCATGGTGGCGATTTCGGTTCTGGTCCTGCGCCGCACCGACCCTGGCCGCACACGCCCCTTCCGCACCCCGGCAGTGGCGATCGTTGCGCCGGTCGCGGTGCTGGGCTGCATCTACCTCTTCTTCAGCCTGTCCGGATATACATTGTCGCTCTTTGCCGGCTGGGCGGTCATCGGCCTCTTCGTCTATTTCTTCTACAGCCGCCGCAAGAGCTATGTCGGGCGCGGCATCATCGACGTGCATGAGGATGATGCCGACGTGCCGCCCCAGCCAGTGCCGCCGCTTCCCGGCGCGCACACGCCGGGCGGGAGCGACGCCTGAGGGGTGTGTGACTGACAGCGGCAATTCCCCTCCCGCTTGCGGGAGGGGTTATACCGAGTTGCAGTGACCGTGACTCATACTCGTCATTCCGGCGAAAGCCGGAATCCAGAGCCGCAAGCGCAGTTTTGTGGAACTCTGGACCCCGGATCAAGTCCGGGGTGACGGGAGGTTCATAGGTTCTGATCAACGCAAATTGGTATAACAGGCCCGCCCCCGCCCCCTCCCGCAAGCGGGAGGGGAGATCATGGGCCCGACAATTACCGCGCCACCCACTCCGCGACCTGGCTCGCGATCTCGTTCGCGGCGAGGTTCAGGGCGTTGCCGACCTCGGAGCCCTCGATCTCCGTCACCGGCTGGCTGACGGAAAAGCGCTTCTTCATGACGGTTGAGCCATCCTCCCCCAGCAGGGTGGCGTCATAGGTAATCACGGCCTGCCGCGCGCGCGCATCCACGCCAAAGCGTTGCAGTTCGCCCGAGAGCCGCGTGCCCGGCTCTCCGCCGAACAAGCGGGGGTCCAGGATAACCCGGTCGGTCTTCGCGGCGATTACTTCCGAGAGCAGGCGCTGGAACAGGCGGCCCGGCTGGTCCACCCATTGCGCCCCCTTCACATAAGCGACCGAAACATCGTCGACATGCACCGGAATGCGGTTGGTTTCCAGCATGCGGGGCGTTTCCGGCACCCCGACGATGAGGCTGCGGCCCGTCGCGCCGGTGCGGAGAGCGCCCGGCTCCAGGCTGGATTGCGGCGTCAGGAACAGGAGCCGTTCAGGCGCCTTGGCCCCTATGTTGACGCAGGCAGCCAGCGGCGCCGCAAGCAGAAGGGGGAGGAGAAGATGTCGCATCGGCGGTCTCATTTTCCTTCATAGTCGGGCAATTTGGGCGACCCCAGCAGCGATCCCGCGCCCTGCTGATCGATTTTTTCGGCAACTATGCTCAGCGATTTGGACATGGTCCGCAGGTCGCGCACCAGAAGGTCCACCTCCGGCATGGTGCGGGTCGAGAAGTCATGAAGGCCCGGTCGCGCCTCGGCGATGGCGGCATCCAGGCTTTCCATGCTCTGGCGCGCCGCCTGGACCGTTTTCTGAAGATCCGCGACCAGCGGACGTCCCTGCTTGTCCATCAGGTCGTTGGTGGTGCCGACCAGTTTTGAAATTTCTTCCGCCGCCTTGCCGGCCTGCTGGATCGCGATCCGGGTTTCCGCGAGCGTTGCCGCGATTTCGGGAGATCGATCCGCGAGTGAGCCGGTCAGCTTATCGACATTCTCCAATATTGACGCGATGCTGGCCTGATTGCGGTCGGAAAGCAGTTCGGTGAGGCGCTCGGTCAGGGTCGACAAGCGCTCCAGCACGAGCGGCGCGTTGTTGAGCAGCTCTCCCAATGCGCCAGGCCTTGTTGGTATGACGGGCACGCCGTCCGGACATTCGGATTCCGGGTTTGTCTCGGGACAGGTGATCGGCGGCGCGCCTTTGACCGCGCCGTCGAGCTGGATTTCCGAAACACCGGTAAAGCCCACGCCCTGGATGGTTGCGGTCGTCCCCTGCAGAACCGGCAGCTCGTCCTTGACCGAAATGCGGACACGAACGAAGCTCGGGTCCTTTTTCCACAGTTCGATTTCCTTGACCTGCCCTGACGGCACGCCGGAAAAGCTGACGTTGGACCCCCTTGCAAGGCCATTCACCGCCTGCTTGAAATAAATGTCGTAGAGCTTTTCATCACCGCCTGCGAGCCGCGAGAACCAGAAGGCCGCGATGATGACCGCCGCCAGCAGGGCCAGCACGACGCTGCCGACCAATATATGGTTGGATCTTGTTTCCATCAGTCCCTACCGCCCTTTGGCTGCTTATGACCGGCGTTGCCGCCCCCGTCCACCGCCCGCGCGTCCTTTTGATTTGCCCCCAGCGCCGCCTTTGCGGCGCGGCTGCGCGGGCCGTTGAAATATTCCTGAATCCAGGGATGATCGGTCGCCAGCAGTTCCTCGATCGTCCCGACCGCGATCACCCGCTTGTCGGCGATCACCGCCACCCGATCGCAAATGGCGTAAAGCGTGTCGAGGTCATGGGTAATGAGGAACACCGTCAGGCCCAGCGTCAGTTGCAGGCTGCGCGTCTGTTCGTCAAAGGCCGCCGCCCCGATGGGATCGAGCCCCGCCGTCGGTTCATCCAGAAAGAGCAGATCGGGATCGAGCGCCAGCGCGCGGGCAAGGCCCGCCCGCTTCTTCTTGCCACCCGACAGCTCAGAAGGGAATTTCGGCCCCGCCTCGGCAGGAAGGCCGGCCATCCGCACCTTGTAGGCGGCGATTTCCTCGCGCAACTGGGCGCTGAGACCGGGATAATATTCGCGCAGGGGCACTTCGACATTTTCAGCCACCGTCAGCGTCGAAAACAACGCCCCGCCCTGGAACAGCACGCCCCAGCGCTTGCGGATTGCCAGCACCTCATCGTCCGCCCGCCCCACCATCGGTTCGCCAAAGACGCTGATTTCGCCCCGGTCGGGCGTCTGAAGGCCGATAATTGCACGCATCAGCACGGATTTGCCGGTGCCCGAACCACCGACGACGCCCAGAATTTCACCCCGCCGGACGTCGAGATCGAGATCCTCGTGTACGACCTGATCGCCGAAGCTGTTGCGCAGCCCCCGGACGCAGATCGCGATGTCGTTTTCATGGATTGCCTGTTCAATCCGCTGTTCATCCGCTGCGGCGTGTTTCTCCTCCTCGATCATATCCAGCCGACCCAGGTAAAGAAGACCGCGAAAAGGGCATCCACGACAATCACCAGGAAAATCGCTTGCACCACCGCCGCCGTGGTGCGCAGACCGACCTGTTCGGCATCGCCCTTTACCTGCATGCCCTGAAAACAGCCGGATATGGCGATGATCATGCCAAAGACCGGCGCCTTCACGAGGCCCACATAGAGGTCGGTGATCGGCACCACCTCCCGCAAGCGCTGGATGAAGGTGACCGGCGGAATGTCGAGCGAAATGGCGCAGAGAAAGCCGCCGCCGATGATCGCGATGATCGACGAGTAAAAACCGAGCAACGGCATCAAGACGACCGCCGCCAGCGTGCGGGGCACAACCAGCGCCTCCATGGGCGACACCCCAATGGTGCGCATGGCGTCGATTTCTTCGGTGAGTTTCATGGTGCCAAGCTGCGCCGCAAAGGCGGAGCCCGAGCGTCCGGCCACCATGATCGCCGTCATCAGCACGCCCAGTTCGCGGAAGGTGATGCGGCCGACAAGGTTGATGGTCAGCACCTCCGCTCCGAACTGGCGAAGCTGAACCGAGCCCTGCTGCGCGATGACGATGCCGATGAGGAAGCTCATCAGGCCGATGATCCCGAGCGCCGACACGCCCACCACTTCAAAGCGCTGCACCACGGCATTGACGCGAAAACGGCGGGGATGGCGCATGACGTTCCAGAAGGCGACGAGCGTGCCGCCGAAAAACCCAAGCAGGCCGAGCAATGTCGCGCCGGCGACCGTCGTCGCCTCCCCGATCTCCCCCAGAACGCGGCGGAGCGGCGTGACATAGGGCGGATGCAGCTCAATCGGCTGCCCCGCCTTGCTCACCGCCTCGATCAGCTTGCCCGCGCCAGCATCCGCGCCGTCGATCCGCGCCTCATGATCGCGAGCGGTGCGGTGGATCACCCAGGCGCCGATCGTATCGATATGCTCAATGGCGGAAATATCGAGGGCAGCGACATCCCCCTCCAGCCGCATCAGCCGGTCGGGCAGATCGTCCAGATGGGCGATGGACAGATTGCCGGTCAGCCGGATGATCCGGCCGCCGTCCGTTACGTCCTCAGAATAATCCGCCCTGTTGGTCATTTGCGGTGGACAGTGAGATATTATCGATGGCACGGCAAGCCTAAAGCGCCAAAATTGCATTCAAGGGACAGGAATGAAACGGGAAAGTCCGGACCGGCCGATGACCAAAATCGCCATTTACGACATGGACCGGACCATTACAGTCTCGGGCACCTATACGCCGTTCCTGCTGCATGTGGGCGCGCGCATGGCGCCGTGGCGGCTGGTGCTGGCGCTGTGCATTCCCTTCGTCATGCTGGCCTATGTGCTGCGCCTCATCCCCCGTTCGCGGCTGAAGGAAATCAACCAGGCGCTGATGATCGGCCATAATGTCCGGCGCGACCGGCTGCAGCCGCACATCGAAAGCTATGCCGACAGAGTAATGGCGCGCAACGTCCGCAAGGGCGCGCTGGAACAGATCGCGCGGGACAGGGCCGAAGGCTACAGGCTGGTCCTCGCCACCGCATCCTACCGCCTGTATGTGGAGGCGATCGCGGCGCGGCTTGGCTTTGACGCTGTGATCGCGACCGATCATCTGAGCCAGGACCTCGACTATGTGCGCGCCAAAATCGCGGGCGAAAATTGCTATGACGCCGCCAAGCTGCGGATGATCCGGGAATGGATGGCGGGCGAAGGGATTACCCGCACGGCCAGCCACATCCGGGCCTATTCCGACCATGTATCGGACGCGCCGATGCTGGATTTCGCAGACGAAGCCTATGCCGCCAACCCCCATCCGCCGCTCGCCAAACTGGCGCAGCTTCGGGGGTGGAAGCGGTTCGATTGGACATGAATCTTGCCCCGCATCGGAGCAAGATTCGCGCTCAGGCGTTGAACCTTTTCGCCTTTCACACGTTTACGTTTTGGTCCACCCCCCTTTCGGACTGATGACAGCCTTCGGGCTGCATCGGCCGCGTCGCCGGACTTGCGAGGGAAGGCGGCGCGGCCAAGGGGGTCAACCAAGCGCCTTGACCGCCTCCAGCACCTCTTGCGCATGCCCGGCCACTTTTACCTTTGGCCAGACGCGCGCCACCTTGCCCTCCGGATCGATCAGGAAGGTCGCGCGGGCGATGCCCATATAGGTGCGGCCGTACATGCTCTTTTCGACCCAGGTGCCGAACGCCTCGCAGAAGCCGCCCTTTTCGTCAGATGCGAGTTCGACCTTCAGATCATATTTCTCTGTGAACCGGGCGAGCTTCTTCACCGGATCCTTCGACACGCCGAGCACCGCCGCTCCTGCCTTTTCAAAGTCCCCCGCCAGCGCGGAGAAATCCTTCGCTTCGTTGGTGCAGCCGGGCGTATCGGCTTTGGGATAGAAATACACCACCAGCGGCCGCCCGCGATAGCGCGCCAGGGTTAAGCTGTTCCCGTCCAGCCCTTCCAACGTCACGTCCGGAACCTGCGAGCCTTCACTGATCATCGTCGATTTTCCCATATTGCGCGGCCAGAGCCAGCCACTGCCCGCGCACGCATTGCCGCGCGGCGTCGTAGCTTTCAAGCAGTTCCTCCCAGCTTTCGCAACCGCAGGCCCGCGCCACCAGCGGCTTGCTGGCGTCGGCTGGCTCGGTCGCGCCGGGAGCGACCAGGCGGGAGACGACCAGATAGCGGGTGAGGAGGTCATGCGCGGGCACCAGCGCGTCGGGCAAATGCCCGCCGGTCACCAGCGCTCGCAGCGCGGTGCCCAAATTCGGTGCGAATCCCGCGCTTTCGCGGAACTGCGTGACATGCACCAGAAATTCCAGGTCGATCAGCCCCCCTTCGGCCAGCTTCGCGTCCAATGGGCCCGACGGCGGCTTGTGCCGGGCGATGTCGCCCCGCATTTTCACTGCGTCGCGGATGAAGGCGGGCAGGTCGCGCGGCATGTGCAGCACATCGGCGATGATCGCGTCGAGCGCCCCGCGCGCCGCCGCCGACCCGAAAACCGGCCGCGCCCGCGTCAGCGCCAGATGCTCCCAGGTCCAGGCGGATTCCTTCTGGTAACGCTCGAAGCTGTCGAACGACACCGACAGCAGCCCCTGCGCGCCCGAAGGACGCAGCCGCGTATCGACCTCATAAAGCGGGCCGGACGCGGTCTGCACCGACAAGGCGTTGCTGATCCGCTGCACCAGCCGGTTATAATATTGGGTCGCGCCCAGCGGCTTGCGCCCGTCCGACTCCGCCTTGAAGTCCCCGCTGAACAGGTAAATGAGGTCGAGGTCCGACGCGTGGGTCAGCGCCCCGCCGCCCAACCGCCCCAGCGCCAATATGGCAAGCTCGCTGTCGGGCACCCGGCCATGCTGCGCCTCGAACTCGCGCACCGTTGCGTCGGCCAGGGTCACAAGCGCGGCTTCGGCCACGCGGGCATAGTCTGCCGCGACTTCCAGCGGATCGCGACTGCCCTCAATGATCTGCACGCCGAGCGCAAAGCGGCGGTCGCCCACCTTCTGCCGCACCCGGTCCAGCAATATCTGATAATCCTCGCCCGGCTCCAGCGCCGACAATAGCCGGACAAGCTCAGCCACCAGCGGCTGCGGGTCCAGCGCGGTGGCATCGATCAACCCGTCGAGCAGTTCCGTCCGCCGCCCCAGCGCCTCGGCCAGCGTGGGTGCGTGGCTGAGCACATCCCCCAGCATGGCGGCCAGCGCTGGGCGGGCCTCCAGCAGCTTGAAGAAGTTGATGGCGCTGGGCAGACGTCCGATCATGCTGTCCAGCCGATTGAGCGCGCCCGGCGGATCGGGCGCCTTCGCGATGGCCGCCATCAGGCCCGGCAACACCGCCTCCAGCGCGGACAGCGCCGCCTTGCTCCGCAACGCCCGCAACGTACCCCCGCGCCAATGGGCGATGCGCGCCAGCGGCGTTTTGGGATTGGCAAAACCTAGCCCGGCAAGCTGTTCGGCCAGCTTTTCCTCGTTCATCGAAAGCCGGTCCGCGCCCTCCGATCCGATCAGGCCGTCGAAGATCGCGCCCGTCCGCTCGACATGCGGCCTCAGCAGGTCGAACAGGTCGTCCGCACGCGCCAGGCCGTGCAGTCCCACCACCCGCTCCATTTCTTCGGCATTTTTGGGCAGGCTGTGCGTCTGGCGATCCTCCACCATCTGCAGCCGATGCTCGATGGTGCGGAACAGCACATAGGCCGCATCCAGGTCCGCCGCCACATCGGGCGCGATGATGCCGCCCTCGCGCAGCGCCACCAGCGCGTCACGCGTTGCGGGCGCGCGCAATTCCGGATGCCGCCCGCCATGGATGAGCTGGTGCACCTGAGCGAAGAACTCGACCTCCCTTATGCCGCCCCGGCCGCGCTTCAGATCATAGCCAGGGCCAAAAGCCTGTCCCTGCGCATAATGGTCGCGAATGCGCCGCGAAATGTCCGTGATCTGGTCGATCGCCCCGAAATCGAGCGAGCGCCGCCACACAAAAGGACGGATGGCCTGCAGGAAATAGTCGCCCAGCGCCTTGTCCCCGGCCGCCGCGCGGGACCGGATGAACGCCGCCTGCTCCCAGCCCAGCGCCGTCGTTTCATAATAGGAGATGGCGGCATCCACCGGCAACACGATCGGCGTCGCTTCTGGCGATGGGCGCAGCCGCAGGTCCACCCTGAACACATAGCCGTCGCCGTCCCGCGCGCTCAGCAACTCCACCACCCGGCGGCCGATGCGCTGTGCCGCCTCGATCGGTTCCTCACGCTCCCGGCGCGACAGGGTTTCAGGGTTGAAGATCAATATGGGGTCGATGTCGGAACTGTAATTGAGCTCCCGGCTGCCATGCTTGCCCAAGGCGATGACCGCGAAACCGCGCGGCTCGGCACCGGGCACCCGCTCGGCAAAAGCGGTGCGGATGGCGGCATCGAGCGCCTGGTCGGCGAAATCCGACAATAGCTCCATCACGCGGGTCAGATCCCACGCGCCCGCCAGATCCGCAACCGCCGTGACCAGCGCCAGCGCATTGCGTTCCCGGCGCAATGCCTGACCCGTTCCGGAAGCACCGGCGCCCGCTGTCTTTGCGGCAGCCAAAGCCGCATGGACGTCGCCGGCCGCGAGCAGAGCGGTGATGGCGGCATTCTGGTCCATCAACCGTGCCAGAAATCCGCTATTTTGCCGCGCGCGACTCAAGGCGGTTTCGAAGCCAGACATCTGCCGCTCTCCCCGATTCGCGGGGGTCTCGTTACATTCACCCTGTCGCAAATCAGGATCGCCTCGACCGATAAAAAATACCCGAAACCTTTCTCCAGCGCCTTCGTTGTAAGGCCATGTCAAGGTCGTACGAACATATATACCAACCGAATGAAGACGGGTCGCACTATTTTATGGTTCACCGCCCCATGCCGCATGAGGAGCTCGGTCAGGCGCTTCGGGATGCCTTCCGGTATCAGAATGATGCATTGCCGCCTGATCTGGCCCATTTGATGGGATCGCTGAACCAGATCCGGCGGCGCTGATTTGGCTCAACGCCCCCGGCTCATGCGATCGACATCGTTCATGATTTCCTCCAGGGCGCCCACCTCGCTCGACGACTGGGTGCGGCGTGAGGGAATGGCGCCATCCTGCAATATCTGCTCCAATGCCGCCCGTCCGCGCGCGACCCGGCTCTTGATCGTGCCGACGGCGACTTCGCAGATGTCGGCGGCCTCTTCATAGGCGAAGCCCCCTGCCCCCACCAGAACCAGCGCCTCCCGCTGGGATTGCGGCAGTTGCATCAGCGCGCGCTGCAGGTCCGCCAGTTCCACTTCCTTGTCCTGACCGGCCGGGGCGGCCAGGAGCCTGTCGGCCGTCAACTCGTCCCATTCTCCCCTGAAGCGGGACCGGCGCATTTGCGACAGATAATAGTTGCGCAGGATGATGAAGGTCCAGGCACGCATGTTGGTGCCCGCCTGAAAGCGCTCCCGCGCCGCCCAGGCCTTTAGCAAGGTTTCTTGAACCAGGTCGTCGGCAAGGTCGCGATTGCCGGACAGCGAACGGCCAAAAGCACGCAAATGCGGAATCACGTCCGCCAGTTGCTTCTTGAACTCCGTGTCCGAAAGGCTCGTACGATCCTTGGGGTCATCGGCGATTTCGGGCACATCCGCCCGAACGCCGGGGGAATGGTCATCGTTCATCCGGTCCCCCTCCTGTCCGGTGAACATTACATACCCGTGCGCTGGTCTTGTAAAGCAACTTCATCGCTTTCGTCGGTTTCGAACGTTCGGCATCAAACCCCTGCCGCAAGAAAGTGCTCAGGATAATAGGACAATCCCACCCAGGGCGATCACCGCCAATATTGTCGAGATTGCGAGGACGTATCGTACCACATGTGGCGTACTACCGGCCCGGGCGTCGGTTTTATTCAGATGAGGAGGGGGTTCCTGCAATTCTGTTCTCCGTCTGGGCGTCCGCTACCAACGCTGTGCGGCACATACTGTTCCGAGCGGATCGACACAGTCAGGCCGGAGCCGTCGCCTCATCGAAGAACAAAGCCTGGGAAATCGCGGCTTTTACAGTGGACCGTTGAAACGGTTTGGTGATGAGGAAGGTCGGTTCGGGCCGTTCCCCGGTCAGCAGCCGTTCCGGGAAAGCGGTAATAAAGATCACCGGAACGGGAAACTGTTTCAAAATGTCCTTCACGGCATCAATACCGCTGCTGTCGTCGGCAAGCTGAATGTCGGCCAGTACCAGCCCCGGCCGCTCCGACGTCGCCTCCCGCACCGCTTCATCGCGCGTCACGGCCACCGCCGTCACTTCGTGCCCCATGTCGCGGACGATGGTTTCCAGATCCATGGCGATGATCGGTTCATCCTCGATGATCAGCACCTTCGCACGGGTCTGCATCTCGATTTCGCGCAGCGCGTCCCGCACCAGATCGTTCACTTCCGCCTCCGGCCGTTCGATGAGATAGGCTGTGTCCTCCAGCGTGAAACCTTCCATCGCGGTCAGCAGCAGGGCCTGCCGCGACAGCGGCGTGATCCGGGAAAGCCTGGCCCGCGCTACCTGTTCGGGACGTTCGACATCGTCCGACACACCATCATCGCCATCCACATTGGCGGAGTTCCAGATGGTATGGAAAATTTTGTAAAGGCTGAGACGCGGGTCTATGCCACGGGGAAACTGATCGGGTGCGGCCACAATCGCCTCCAGGGCCGCGCGCACATAGGCGTCGCCATGCACCTGACTGCCGGTCAGCGCCCGGCTGTAGCGGCGCAAAAAGGGGAGATGGGGTTGCAGTTGCTGGCCGAGCGACATGATCAGATCAAACTCCTCGTTGGGAACAGGTCCCTGTCGAAACCGTCAAGGTGGAACCGCTCAAGCAAGTTTGCAATCCCCGCCATCGCCGCTCTCCCCCTTCCCGGTCGTCACAAATCCGAAAAAACCGGAGGACTGGGGAACAAATGAAATCCGGAAATGTTTCACAAGCGATTGGAAATTTGAGTTTGCGCTGCGACCGGGCTATCTGCAAGATAGACTTTGGAACGAGAATGCACATATTTGGGGTGTACCGGAAAAGGGACGGGAATTGGCTTCTGTAAACCAAGGGTCGCGGCAGGTTGCAGATATGAAAGGCAAACGCCCCACCGGCACCGGTGCGCGAGCATCCGAACGACCCTTATCCGAAGGTACCCGGCCACGTCGTCCCACGCGTCCGGACGCGTCGGAATCGGACGCCCTGGGCGATACTGACGTCGGCAATGCGCTCCGCTCCGTATATCAGCAGACAGTCGATGAAGCCATTCCACCCGAGATGATGGATCTGCTGAAAAAGCTGACTTGAGGAGACCCCGCGTGGCGACTCTACGGTCTGGCGGGGTCATAGCCACCCACAAGAACAGGGTCATCTCCATGACGGAAGCGCGGCTTTCGACGGGGGTCAAGACCTTCCTCATCCTGACGCTCGCTTTGTTGCCGCTGGGGCTCATCGCCCTTCTGGCTTCGTTGCAGGCCAGCCGCACGGCCGATCTGGAAAAGACCGCCCTGCTCAACGTCGCGGCCAATGAGAGCGCACGGCACCTGGTCGCCGACATCGCGGCCGATCGTTCCGCGCTGGGTCTGGTCGTCAATTCGCTGGTCGCCGACCGGGCCGAGATCGACATTTGCGGCAGGGCCGAGGAGATACTGCGCCGCCGCGGCGGGACGCAGGTGGATTTCGTCATCTATGAACAGCGGACCGGTAATCCGCTTTGCTATTCCGGCTCGGCACTCCCCACGTCCATCCCGACGGCCTTGCGCTTCACCAATGAACCGGCGGACATTCTTCCAGATGCCGGCCAACTGATCGTTCGCACGATGAGCAAGGGGGGCGAACTGGTGGCGATCGCCGTTTACGGCCGTCACTATCTTGAACGCCGTACCCGCCCCGACACGGCATTGCCAAGCTATCGGACGCTGCTTCAGAAAGGCGGCGTGCTGTTCGACATTGGCGGCACCCTGCCGCGCGGAGCGGGAGGAAAGGTGGATCAGGTGAGCGCGCCGCTGGGCGGCACATCGGTCAGGCTGCTGCTGCGGGTGCAACCGCCGCCAACCGATGTGGCGCGCAGCCTTTCGATCTTTCTGCCCTTGCTCATGTGGATCGCCGCGGCGGCGATCGGCTGGTTCGTGGTGAACCAGTTGCTGATCCACCCCCTTATCCAGCTTCAGCGGCTGGTGTCGGACTATCGCCCCGGCGAGGTACTGGAGCCGCTGCGCAAAATGCCCACGCCCGCACAGGAAATCCGGGATCTGGGCAATACGTTCCGCGCCATCACCCAGACCGTGGCGGATCATGAAAGGGAACTGGACGCCGGCCTGGAGCGGCAACGCCGACTTACCCGGGAAGTGCATCACCGGGTGAAAAACAACCTGCAGATCATCGCCAGCCTCATCAACCTGCACAGCCGTTCGGCGCCGACGCAGGAAGCCATCGACGCCTATGCCTCCATCCAGCGCCGGGTCGAAGCGCTCTCCGTCGTCCACCGGAACCATTATGCGGAGCTGGAGGAAAATCGCGGGGTCGGCATCCGATCGCTGGTGGGCGAGCTGTCGGTGTCGCTGCGCGCCAGCATGCCCGATGATTCGCCGGGCATGGCCATCCAGGTCCACAGCGATCACCTTCACGTCAGTCAGGATGTGGCGGTGCCCGTGGCGTTTCTGATCACCGAACTGGTCGAACTCGCCCTGCTGGTCGATCCGAAGGCGACGCTGCGAATCTCCGTCCGGTCGGGCGAGGTGGTGCGCGGCCGGTCCCCAGCCGAGCGCGCCATCCTGCGCATACAGTCCGACGCCTTTCGCACCTCGGAGAAAATGAGCCTGTATCTGGACCAGCGGTTCGGCCGCATCCTCACCGGCCTCTCCCGCCAACTGCGCGCGCCGTTGGAGCATGACGCGGAAAAGGGGGAATATGCGATAGCGATCGGGCTGGTGGAGTAGACGGCGTAGGTTGGGTCTGAGCTGCCATAACTCCCCTCCCGCTTGCGGGAGGGGCTAGG